>JBBRJW010000089.1:0-7799 GCA_038218705.1 Chthonomonadales bacterium
ATCTCGGAACTGATTGAGGAAGATCGGGAGAGTGAAGCGCTCGGAGTGCTGGAGAAGGATCTGCGGCCAGAGCCAGCTGTTCCATCTGGGTGCGCTCGATGTTCAGAACGCCCGGATTGAGGGCGAGGATCTGCGTCGTCAGCACGGCCGTGAAGAACTTCCCCTCCATGCCGCCGAGCAGTGTCTGGGCATGGTCGGTCGGCACGCACTGCCAGCCAATCTGCTCGGCATACTTTGGTATCGGGTCCTGGACGGCGCTGCGTTCGCTCACTGCTCTCGCTCCGCAAAAAGGATGTAGGCGGACGGGCGAAAGATTCGTCCTTGTGCTCCTGAAACATTGACGGTATAATAGAAATGGAGGTTCGGCTCGTGGGGTTGTCAAGGCAAATCCACGAACATTACCTCCTTCTCTTTGCCTGCCTCATTCCATCTCCCGTGCCGTATAGAGGTCGGGTACATAGGCGATGCCCTGGCTGTTGTAGGTTCGTCCCTGTCGTTTGCCCTTGCCTCTCCACTCTAAGCGGTGGATAAGCCGCTCGAAATCGCGCGCGATCTCCTCACGCACGGGTGCGTTCATGCCTCTCTCCTGGACGCGGAACCCCCAGTTGAGCGCGTAGATAACCACGTCCGCCACCTGCACGGGGTAGGTCATCTCGGATGCCACGAAGAGTGGCGATGGCACTACGAATTTCGCTCGCTCGCGTCCCGTCTGCGTTCGCGTAAAGTAGCGCTCCATTCGCGCAGCCAGGCGGCTATCATCGGCACGTTCCACCTCGTCCATGATGAGCAGGCCCGACTCGTTCTGCTCAGCAAGGAAGTAGGCATACCTTTCCAGCAGAAATACGTGGTCTTTGCGAAGGTCGTCGGTATTGTGTTCTGGCGGCGGCTTCGCAGCACCGCGTGGAACGACGCAGGCGAACAGCCTGGCCTCATGCTCATCCAACAGACGGAAGATTCCTCGCGCAAACTGTACACTGGCCTGCCCGTAAGCGGTAAATTCGCTGCGCGTGGGCGGCTCATGAGTCTGCTTCTTGCGCAAGAACCGGGATGCGTCCTGACGCCGAGTTACAGCTGGCAAAGGTGCTTCCTGAGCAGCCCACTTGAAGCGATCCCTGTCGAGCAGTTTGTGACCTTTGATCTCGACGCCGTGCTTGCGAAGGCTATCTCCAAAACAGTCCTGCTCCGCCGCCTGAACTTGCTGGACAAGCGACCAGACATACCGAGCGTGAAGCGCGATGCCTCCACGGACTTCATATGGCATAGTCTTGTGGTCGTGCCCGCTCTCATCGAGAAACAGAAGGTAACTCATTTCGACCCCCGTCCCGCTTCTGTGTAAGCACGTCGAATGGTGGAGAGTAAGCTCGTTCTTCTGGTATTAGCATCCATCCCGCCGCGCAGGGGCAGATCGCCTGGCCGATTGGGATACACGCCCAGGCGATCTGCCCGGAGTATTTCGGCATGGGGTCTTGAACGGGGCTCTTCTCGGACATATCAGCACCCCCTGTGCCAGAATGGGATGAGACAGATTCCCGTACAGGAAAACATGTAGTTATCGAGGGCAGAGAAGGAAAACGATCATGCTTTTGCCCTCAACGGAGTCGCCTGTGAACGCGGCACAGAATAATGGGCATGCGCCAGCCAAAGCCCAAAACGAAACAGTGGCGAGCCGGCCCGATCCCGAAGTTAAGCAGCGCGCACCCAGGCGAACTTTCACCGCGGCGGTCAAACTGCGCATCCTCGCCGAAGCTGACGCCTGCAAACAGACCGGGTAACTCGGAGCGCACTTGAGGCGCGAAGGGCTCTACGCCTCCACTCTCGCCAACTTCCGGCAGCAGCGAGACGAGGGCAAACTCGGAAAGGATCCCGCCCGGGTGCGCAAGCAGCGCCTGGTCTTTGCGGATATCGTGGAAGTCGACGGGGCCACGGCGCATCCGAGGGCGTCCAGGGTATACGTGCAGCACTCCACCGCCGAGTCCATTCCGAAGAGGAGAGGCGCCAGGTGGTAGGCCACCTCCTCGGTATCGCGCTTGCGGGGAATCCAGGCGTGCTACCGCGGTCTAGAGCTGCTCGAAGAACTCCTCGTCCACGGCCTTGATCTCAAGAGTCTCCCGGACCCGGCAGCCGACACCATGCTGTATCATCAGGCGTGCCAATTCCGCGCCATCGATCAGCACAATGCGCAGGCTGAGCTTCTCGGCGGCATCCTTCGCATCTCTCGTGAATGTAGAAGTGGTTACGAACAGGCCCTTTGTTCCCTTGAAGCTATCCAGGGCGCCAAAGAACTCCCGAATTAGCGAAGAGCCAACCACATTGCCATCTCCGTAACGCTTCGCTTGCATATACATGCGATCCAGGCCCAGCGGGTCTTGATTGATCACGCCATCAATCCCCCCGTCACCGGAACGCCCGGTCACCAGGGCTCGCTTCACGCTTTCGACCGATCCGCCGTACCCCATACGGACGAGTAGCTCCACAACAAGGCGCTCGAAAAATGAAGGGCTACCGGCCCGTATGCGCTTAATCAGTTCGCCAGCCAGCTCACTTTCCAACCGGCGGTGAGCATTCAGGATCACTTCGTCGAGCGGAAGCCTCGGTTCCTCAGCAGTATGTGCGGAACCCTGTGGAAAGAGAGCTGCCGTCGAGACGGCTTCGCCATCGCCTGACCCGCTCGCCTCCAAGCCATCCGTAAATGCTGGAAAGCGCCTCAGATAGCGGCTGTCGATCCGGTCGGGCTTCTCCGCCAGCACCTGCCTCCCAGTGTCCGTAATCTGAAAGAGGCCCCGCCCCGTGAATTCCACGAGTCCGGCCCGTCCCAGGTAACTCTTGGCCGCGTGGGCGCGGCTGGAAAATGTAGATTGCTTGCCGGATGGAATGGTCTGCGCGCGCTCAGCGGCGGTCAGATTGTACTCATCGGCCAGATTCTGAATGCAACGAGTAATATAGACCTCGCCTGCCGCAGCGTGCTTAAGAAGGGGCAACATCAGTGTCTGAAAGTCTGGAATCGCCATAGTAATAGTCTCGTCCTGCGGAATCCCTCCGCTCATTAGCCCTTAACCGCACCCGATGTGAGGCCCGCCACGAACTCCTTCTGAAGCACCAGAAAGAGAACAATCACCGGCAGTACCGAGAGGAGCGTGCCCGCCATCAGGGCACCGTACTGCTGCGCGTAGACATCTCGGAACTGATTGAGGAAGATCGGGAGAGTGAAGCGCTCGGAGTGCTGGAGAAGGATCTGCGGCCAGAGCCAGCTGTTCCAGGCGCCCATGAAGCCGAGCAGGCAGAATGCGCCGATCATCGGGCGGGTTACCGGCATCACGATATTCCAGTAGATTCGGAACTCCGAGCAGCCATCGATGCGCGCCGCCTGGAGCAGCTCATCCGGCACCTGCAGGATCGATTGCCGGAAGAGGAAGATGCCGAGCACGTTCACCGCTCCTGGAATGATGAGGCCAGTGTAGGTGTCGAGCAGATGAAGCTTGTAGATGAGCGCGTAGAGCGGCGCAAGGGTAACTTGCCCCGGGATCAGCATGGTTGCCAACATAAAGATCATGATCTGTTTTTTGCCCTTGAACTCGTACTTTGCGAGCGCGAACCCCGCCAGCGACGAGAAGAAGAGCTGCACGGAGACGATGGTGCAGGCGACAAACGTGGAATTCATGAGCGAGCGAAGGAACGAGGGCTCCGCTCGGAGCAGATCGCGATAGCTCTGGAACGAGATCGTCGGTGCGAAGAACGTGTAGTGGAAGAGATCCTGGTTGGTCTTCAGTGTGGAGGCGACGAGCCAGACAAAGGGCGTCAGAGTAACCAGGCTGGCGGCGATGAGCGCGACATGGACGAGCGTGCGGGCTGTGCGGACGCCGGGAGTGGCCTTCATAGTGCGCGCTCCTTGCGGTCGCCGGTAACCCGAATTTGAATCAGGCTGATGATCAGCATCCCTATCGCGAGCGTCCAGCCGATCGCGGAGGCGTATCCGAGATCGCCCGTTACGAAGCCGTTGTTATAGAGGTACATAACGATGGTGAGGCCCGAGTTGTTGGGGCCGGCAGAATTGTTGAGCAGGATGTAGGGGAGCTCGAAGAGCTGGAACGACCCGATGGTCGCCGTGATCATCACATAGATCGCGACCGGTTTGATGGATGGCAGCGTTACGGCGAGGAACTGGCGCCAGCCGTTTGCCCCGTCCACCGTGGCCGCCTCGTAGAGATCCTGATCGACCGCCTGGAGCGAAGCCAGGAAGTAGATCATGTTGAAACCCACATACATCCAGAGCGACGTAATCACGAGCGCCGGCATAACAAGCGCCGGGTTGCCGAGCCACTTTGTATCGAGCGGCGTGCCTATCAGGCCGTGAAGGGCCTTGTTCAACAGGCCGTACTGCGGCATGAAGAGCACTGAGAAGAGCACGCCTACAAACACCTGGCCCATCAGATTCGGCGCGAAGAAGGCGAGCCGTAACCATGCGCGCCCCTTAACCCATTTCTGATTCAGCAGGATCGCGAGGCCCAGGGCGAGGGGCAGCTGCACAAACAGCGACCAGAAGGTGTAGACTGCCGTGTTCCGAACAGCCGTATGGAAGTCCGGATCAGCCATTAGATATCGGAAGTTCGCCAGCCCGACGAAGACCTGCGACTTCGGCCCGTTCGTGATGTAGAACGCCAGTATCAAGCTGCGGAGCAGCGGCCAGAACCCGAAGATCGCGAACAGGATGAGAAAGGGCGAGACGAAGATGTAGGGCGCAGCGCGGTGCTGGAAGCGGTGCCAGCGAGCGCTTCGGTCGAGCGCGGCGCGCGTTGGCGGAGCGACCGCCGGGTTGATTGAGCTGCTCATTGGCTGAATGGATTCCTGTTTACCATGCTGCGCACCTGTCCGGCGTTCAGCGCGAGCTGTCGGCGCACGAACGCTTCGAACCCGGCGCCGCCGTTGGCATTGTAGTATTGGACACAGGCCACGAGCGCTTCGCTTAGCTTGGCCTTCGCAGTGACCACATAGGGGCTGGAGAATTGCGGCGGAACGAGCGGCGCAAGGCGAGCATAGGTCTCGCCCAGCGCCTGGCCGCCCCAATAGGGCCGGGGCTCCTGAAATGCCTCCTGCTTCCAGGCTGATCGCAGAGCAGGAAGGATGTTGGTCTGGCGAAAGCGCTCTGCAAGGCCGGGCTTATCAAGGTAAAAGTGCATGGCAAGCGCCCAGGCGAGGTCCTGATGCTTGCTCTTGCGCGTGATGCCGAGCATGGTGCCTCCCCACGTGGAGGTGGGTCGGCCACCCGGCTCCGCGACCGGCAGGGGCATCAGGCCCATCTTGCCGGCAAGACTAGGGATGTCCTGCTCGATCGATTTGGAGCGCCAATCGGGGCAGACGAAGCAGAGGAAGTATCCTTCTTCCGCGGCCTGTGTGAGAATCTGGCCGCCGCCCAGGCTGTTGCCGATCTTGTGCGGTCCCGCAACAAGTGGAACGTACCAGAGCATGGTCTGGACGGCCGTCTCATCGTCGAAGGTGCACTCGCCCCTCGGGTTGAAATACCCGCCGCCACGCTGGAACAGGCACATCTCCAGGTTCTCTGCGCCGCTATCCGAGAGCTCAATCATATACCGATGATTGGGAATCGTGACCTTGCGGCCGATCCGCACGAAGTCGTCCCAGGTCTTGATCTGGCGGACGTCGATGCCCTCTTTCTCGAAGATATCCCGGCGATAGGCGAGCTGTACGGGGTGAACGTCGTGCGGGAGGCCGAAGATACGGCCGCGGGTGGTGTAGGCCGAGAATCGCGCCTGCACCATGCCGTCCCACAGACCTGTCTGGTGAATTCGGTCTGTAACGTCTAGAAAGCCGATGTCTTTGAGTGGCCCGCGGAAGAAGCTGCCTGCGGTGCTGATCTCGGTCTCTACCAGATCGGGGGCATCGAGGTCCGACCAGAAGGTGGCGAGCAGGCGACTGCCCGTGGCCTGTCCAGAGACGAGCTGCAGGTCGACCTTCACCCCAGGGTGCGCATCTTCAAAGGCGGGCAGGGCTTTCTGATACGCCAGATAGTGGGGCTTCGCGAAGGTCCAATATGTGAGCGTAACCTTCTGATGATAGGCTGGATGGAGCGCGAGCCAGGAGCCTGAGAGGAGCGCCAGCACCAGGAGGCAAAACGCGGCCCTGCCGTAGGGAAACGAGACCATCAATAGACTCTCCGGGCAGACGAAATGTAGGGAATGGAACGCGCGTCGGGGCGCTCCCATTATATTGGCCCCCGGCGCATGTGTCAAGCCCTGTGCCCGTTCGACCGACGGGCGCGGAGGGGTGTCAGCGCGCTGCGTTCCCGGCGGGTATGACCACCACGAGTGGATGGTCGCTCAGCGTGAGCGTGAGCGATGCAGTGGCGGCGGGGAGCGCTACGGGCTCTACCCCCACCGTGACATCGTAGACACGGATGCCCGAGACCGCGCGGCCCAGCACGAGGGTGACGCGGCTCTCGCCCTTCACCTGCTCGCCCCAGACCACCAGCGCGAGCGAGCCGTCGCTTCGCTGCAGCAGCATGTCGTGGACCGTGGCAGGCGCGTTCGGGATACCGTACTCGAGGCTCGCCGGCTTTGGAAGAGCGTTCGGTCCGGTGAGGATCGTGGTGAGATTGTGCAGGTAGAGCGCGGCCTTACGCGGCGTATAGTCGGGGCGATAGAAGCCGAACTGCTGGTTCCCACCCTCGTCCACGCGGTCGCGCAACAGATAGAGGGCCGTGTAGCTCCAGCCCCGCCTGTACTGATCGAGGTACATCGAAACGATGTTGCGCCCGTGGATCTCCTCGGTGATGTCGCCGCCAATAGTGACGCCGGTCTCTGTGGTCACGCGCGGCAGCTTTGCAAGCTCTGGCTCCGGCACCCCCTGATAGTGCTTTGCCCAGGTCTTGCCGTATTCGCCATAGAGCCCATCCACGCGGGCCGCGGGGCCAGGATCGGAGGCGTTCCAGGTCTTGTTGTCCTCGACCCCGGGGGAGTTGGGATGGTAGAAGTAGTTGTGGACATTGGCGAAGTCCGCGAACTTCGTTCCAGCGGGCAGAAGGGTCCCCGCCCCGGGAGGAATGGTGAGGAACTGAAGCCCCACATTATCGGTCTCGGCGCCACCTTCGGTGATCGACCAGACCGGAAAAGCCTTCAGTACGGGGTCGCTCTTCACGCGGGCGTAGAGGTCACGCTGCAGCTTCGCCACTGGCAGCCAGCTCAAGTTCTTACCGCCGGCCTCCCCGCCATACGTGACTCCCCAGTTGTTCGGCTCGTTCGGCCCTTCGAAGGCAAGCAGCGCGCCTGCCGCTGCCATCCTCCGTCCGGTGGTGATCAGCTTTTCCAGGTTCACGCCACCGCTTCCCGGCGACCAGCTGAACCGCACGCCTGCGACGTTGTGGAGACGAATGAAATCGTCGAGCCAGGGATCTCCCTCGATTCCAGACCGAAACCAGCGCAGGCCGAGATAGCGGGCGCACTCGATGGTCCTTTCGATCTTCTCGCCCCGTGTGTCTATGGCCGAATTGGCTCCGATAGAGCTCAGGAAATCCGTGGCGGGAATCGCCTTTACCAAGGGCACAGCAACCGCCTGAGCGGCCGCGGCCACCATCATCCCTACAGCAATTCCGGCCGTTCTAAGTCGCATCGATGACCCTCCTCGGAAGTCTGGCTCAGTGCACCACCACTACAGAGTGAATAGCAATGGCTGGTGTCGTGACATGGATCGCGCCCTCTCGATACTCGAACGGCAGCTCCTGCCCCTCGGGCTCAAGGGTCACGCGCGTCGGCCGCTTCTGCTCATGGATCGTCACGGAGAGAGGGCCG
>JBBRJW010000090.1:0-7783 GCA_038218705.1 Chthonomonadales bacterium
CACGGCGAGGTTGTCCAGCGAGGCATAGATCGTCATTCCGCTATGAACCAGCGATCCGAACTGCTGAAAGAAGTAGAGCAGGTCCTTATCCCGGACCCCCGCCTGGTCGGACTTGTCCGCGGACGGCGCGGCAGCCCGTGCCGGATGGCTGGCGGTCCCGACGCCCGCAGCCTTCGCCGCGAGAGCCGCGTTCCCGGCCAGAGAGACGCGCGCCACGCGGACAGCGCTGGTGCGAGCCCGTGCGACGACTGCCGGCCGAACGGCTGGCGCACTGCCCACCAGGACCGGCTCGTCGGCCTCGGCGACGAGGCTGCTTGCGCTGCCGGCGCGAACGGGGGCGAGATCGGCAGGCCGCTCCCCGAGCGCCTGCAGCGAGGTGCTCGCAGTGAAAGCAGACGGTCGCGACGCAGAGGATGAGGGCGGCGACATCGGCGGAGCAGTCGGCTCGAAGGGACGCGGCTCATGGGTGGCGGGCTGCGAGGGCGGGGCGGCCAGGTGGGCGGTCTGCCAGGAACACGGTCCAGCAGGCGGAGGGTCGCCTGGCTGCCGCAGCGCTGCCGAAACGGCTGCGACCGACTCGGTCCGAAAGCCCTGACGGGTCAGGCGGGCCACGACTTCATCTTCACTCGCGGCCTCGATCTTGCCGAGAATCCGCTTGCCCTGCTCGTCTACCGCTTCATAGAGAAAGTTCATCGTGAACCCTTTGCATGGGCTGCGCTCGTACAACAGGGTCATCGACGGCCGCCGACACCCACTGCCCATCTGGCATGCGAGCTCCCGGATCGAGATCGAGAAGCGGAAGAATTACAAAGGCTCTATGGAGCAGCTCCGGATGCGGGATCGTCAGCCTCTCGGTCTGGATCACGCAATCGCCCCAGAGCAGAATGTCGATATCAATGGTCCGCGGTCCCCATCGCTCGTCCCGCGTCCGCTCGCCCTGCTGCTCGATATCGGCGATCAGGTCGAGAAGCTTGAGGGGCGTCAGCCGCGTCGATATTTCGGCTACGCAGTTTAGATGGCGCGGATACCGGGCCTCATCGCCTGGAGCGAGGCCCAGATGTGGGGACTCGTAGAGCGCAGAGACCCGCAGACGCGTCACGCCCTGCTCTGGCGAATCGAGTGCCCGAAGCGCGCGCCCAATGTGCGCGGCGCGGTCTCCCAGGCTGGAGCCGAGGCCCAAATAGATGCCCCGGTTGGTGATTTCTCGATCCAGACCCTCGCTCCCCTCTACGAACGTTGCGGACGCGCCGTTTCAGGCGCTTACCTCCGCGGTAAGGTATCCGATCGCTGCCGCCACGCGCCCTGCGCTGATCTCCAGGATGCCGGGAATCGGCGCGAACAGGGGCAGGCGAATAAGCCGCCGCAATCCTTCACCAATCGTTCCCTCGCCCGGAGGCGCGTGCCGATCGCGCTTGCTGCCGCATGCGGACTGAGCATCGTTAAGATGAAGCGCGGTCAGGTAGGGCCCGAGCCCTGCGGCTTCGATCTCCGCGGCGAGCCGCGCAGGTCCGTCTTCAGCGGCCAAATCGAAGCCCGCGACATGGAGGTGGCAGGTGTCGATCACAATTCCGAGCTTTGCGGGCGAGCTCTCTACGGCATGAACCACTTCCGCAAGCTCCTGGATGGTTTGACCGAGCTCGCTCCCTTCGGCCCCATTCTCCAACAATACCCGGGCTCCAGGCTCAAGCCGCTCGAGCACCGATGAGAGTTTGTAGGCAGCAGCCTCGTGAGCGGAGGCCCGCCTCTCATGGCCCTTCTCATATCCTACGTGAAAACAAACCCCTTTCAGACCGAGCGAGGCCGCCAGGTTTGCATCGGCAGCAAGCGCTCCCGCGGAGCCATTCCGAATTCGAGGGTCCGGCGAGGCCAGATTGGTAATGAGCGAGGCGTGGACGATCCCGAAGAGATCGGCAAACCCGGATGCGGCATCGCGAAAGGCCTGCTGATCCTCAGCCGTGGGCGCGCCCTCCTTGCTGAGTCGCACCGGGTTCCGCAGCGTTGTCTGAAACACGGTGCAGTCGGCCTCGCGAAGCCGCGCCGGGATGGCGGCAAGCGGCGGATCTATATGGGGCCCAAATAGGCTCAAGCGGCAGTCTCCTTTGCGAGCGTCGAGGCAAAACGGCCTTCAACCACCCCGTAATAAATAAATCATGTCTCGGAGTTAGTCGGCTTCCCTATCAACTCCTTCAAAGGGAAAACCGAATCCTCTGGCGAACAGGTGTGCGGCCAACGCCGCCGCTGACCATCCCTGTACTTCTCTCGTATTCAGGTGTACAACCACTTCAGCGAGCCGAACGGCCACTTTCCAAGGAGCTGCCGCGTGATGTCACTCTCTACGCTTCCGCACCGCCAATCTATCCCGCGCATCGCAGCGATAGCGCCCATCGCGCTGCTCGTGGGGCTTCTTGCGGGCTGTGGAGGCGCGCAGGACTATGGGGGCTTTTCGCGTAGCCTCGGCGGCGACATCGCAACGGGCTACAACGCGCCCCTCGCCACTCAGGCACGTGGGGCTGGCGGTGACCGCGCAAGTCGTGCGGTGGCGGGAGCCTTCCCCATGATCGAGACCTCGTTCGAGCTGCCGCACTTCACCGGCGACCCCTTCGACTATGAGACCAACAGTATCATGGTCGAGCTCCGTAAGCCCGACGGAGGAACCGTTGAGGTTCCTGGCTTTTTCGACGGCGGCACAACCTGGCGGATTCGATACACGCCACTTGCGGCCGGCAAGTATCAGTTTGTAGCAGTAAAGCTGAACAAGGAGACGGCCCACGAGGAGAAGCTCGAGAAGCGAGAGTGGAGCGTTACAGGTGAACCTGGACCGGGATTTGTGCGGATAGACCGGGGCGATCACTCGCGATTCGTCTTTGAGAATGGTGCGCGGTACTACCCACTCGGTCACAACCAGGCATGGTCTACCCAGGGCCTTCCCGATACACCCCTCCTCTTCGGAAAGATGCATGACGCTGGCGAGAACTGGTCCCGTGTATGGGCGACACACTGGGACGGGAAGAATCTTGATTGGCCGCAGAGCGGCAAACCCGGGAAGCTCGGCGCGATCGACCTGGAAGCCGCAAAGCAGTGCGATGCCATCGTCGCAAGCGCTGAAAAGAACGGAATCTACTTCCAGTGGGTGGTGCAGCATCACGGGCAGGTCTCGAGCAGGTCAGGTTTCAAGTACTCTGGCAATGTCGATCCGAACTGGGATGCAAACCCGTATAGCGCAGCGCTTGGTGGCTTCCTGAAGTCACCGGAAGAGTTCTTCTCCAGTCCGCGCGCCCGAGCGCTCACCCGGCGCAAGCTCTACTACATGCTCGCCCGGTGGGGCTACTCGCCCAGTATCCTGTCATTTGAGCTGTTTAATGAGGTGGAGGGCACCGATGCGGCGCATGGCAAGCTCTGGGACGACATCGCCCTCTGGCACAAAGAGATGGCTATTTTTCTGCGTCAGAACGACCCGAACCGGCACCTGATAACGACGAGCTCCGCAACCGGGATCGCTTTCGAAAGCCCGATCTGGGACTCCGTTGACTACGTTCAGGTCCACACCTATCCACCGGATGTGCTCGCGGCGCTCTCCTCTGCGCCTGGCCCCGCCGGCAAGAAACTGGATAAGCCGATTTTCGTGGGTGAGTTTGGCCCGGCCGGGAGTCAGGATCCCGAGGGTGCGGCGCTCCACCAGGGGCTCTGGGCGAGCATCATGAGCAGCCCGAGCGGCGCAGCAGAGTACTGGTATTGGGATAACGTCGAGAAGAACGATCTCTACAAGCACTTCCGGGGAGTCTCCACCTTCCTGACTGCCTCCGCCCTCCCGTCGCAGACCGGTCTGGTGGCCTCGTCGCCCGCGGCCGAGACAGAGGCGCGTGGCGATCTCCGTCTCGGATTTGGCGGCGGATGGGGCGCAGCCACGGAGAACGAGTTTGTGGTGGGCAGCGCAGGCGCGCCGCCTGGCCTGGCCCGGTTCCCTGCCTATCTCCAGGGCCGCGGCCATCTGGACATGATGCCGAAGCCGCTCACCCTGCACGTGAGCAGCGCGCGCACTGGAGAGGTCCGCGTTACGGTGAGTGAGATTTCGCAAGCCGGCGCTTCGTTGGATATTGCTGTAGATGGTGGAGCGCCCGTGAAGCGCCAGTTCGCCGCCGGCGGCCAGAATCACCGTCCGGGCGCGTCCGAAGCCACGCTCAGTGCGCCGCTGCCTTCCGGCGCCCACACGATCACGATCCAGAACACCGGAGCCGACTGGCTGGTGGTCCGCGATATCACGCTCACGGGATACGCGCCCGCGCTGGGCGCACTCGTCCGGAGCAGCCGCGACTTCGCGGCTGGCTGGCTCTACAACCGTGGACCCGCCTCCTCGCCGGTTGCAGGGAAGCTTCCGATTGCTGGGCTAGATGCCGGGGCATACACCATAACGTGGTGGGACACGCTTGCTGGCCGCTCGCTCTCCACGGCGGAGCTCACGGTTACAAAGCAGAGTGCGCCCGTTACGCTCATCATTCCGGCTGTGAGTAGCGACGTTGCATTCTATGTGACTCGCGCGGGAAAGAAGGAAGCGCCGAAGGCGGCTCAGCCGGTCCGAAAGCCTCAGCAGGCGGCGCGCGGAAGTCGGCCCGGCGGGTTGACAGGCGGGGGATAGTCTGCTATATTGATGCGTAGAGCGCGCCTGTAGCTCAGTGGATAGAGCGCTTGCCTCCGGAGCAAGAGGCCGTAAGTTCGAATCTTACCAGGCGTATCGTAGAGTGAGGTTTCGAGGGCGGGCTGGAGGCGAAAGCTCTCTGGCCCGTTTTTGTCGTCGGGCATTCCCAGGCAGCGAAAATGCCATATCACCCGCCCGGTGGTCCGGTTGCTGGAAAGCGAGAAACCGGGCAGGTGAACTGGCTGAGCTCTGCGGTCGCCGGTGCGATGCAGGTAACGATCAGATGGCATTGAGCTCCCAAATCACATCGCGAATCTCGGGCCGGCTTCGAAGAATGTGCGTGATCACGTCCTTCTCATGCTCGAGATTGACCTCCGGATGTGATCGGAGACACGCGAGCTCGCCGCGCATGTAAACGATGCCGTGCATCACTCGTACGTCGAGCATGCTTGCATCGATATAACGACGGGTGACCTGAGTCCGAACAATGCGGGTGGTCTGGATGTCGGTACTGGGCATAGAAATGTCCTCTCACGGCCAAGACGCGCGTCCGGCGGCGACGCCGACGGAACGACCCGTAGATTGATTGCAGCCAGAGGCGCTTGCAGTCGACACCTGAGGCAGTAGAAGGAATGGGCGATCACTTGCACGCTTAACTGCTTGGACGCATTCCAAGCGATATGGTTTCACACAGTGAATGGCAATAGCAATAACTGTGTACAAATTAACACACTACCTGTGAGGGAGCACGCCGAATGTCAGATCTCGCTTCCATCGATTCGCAGGTGACCCCCCCGCTTGAGCTCGAAGAGGCGTGGACCCGTCACCCGGAAATTGTTAAGATCCCCCATCCCGCGCTGCGCCAGCACGCGAAGCCGGTTACCCGAATGACCTCGGAGCTTAGAAACCTGATTGCGCGGATGATCCACGCAATGCGCGAGGCGCGCGGTCTCGGTCTCGCGGCTAACCAGGTTGGGGCGCTCCACCGTATCCTTATCTACGACACCGGTGATGGACTCAAAGTGCTTATCAATCCTCGCGTTATCGGCGCAAAGGGCGAGCAATTGGAGCCTCCGGAGGGATGCCTCTCCATACCCGGCCTTCAGGGCGTCGTTAAGCGAGCCCAGGAGCTCCGGGTGCGCGCCTTCGACGAACGACTTCGCCCCGTGACGCTCCGCGTGAAGGATCTCGAGTCGCGAGTGATCCAGCATGAGATCGATCATCTGGACGGCGTACTCTTCATCGACCGTGCTGAGCCCGATACGCTCGTCTGGCTGATCGGCGGCGATGAAGAGGACGATAACGAAGCGCCGCGAGACTGAAATATCGAGAGGGGTTCCTCCATGGGGCAGCGCCTGCGGATAGTCTTTTTCGGAACGGCGGACTTCGCCATTGACTCGATCGACGCCCTGCTGAAAGCCGGCCACGAGGTCGCGGCCGTGATTACTCAGCCAGATAGGCCGAGCGGCCGCGGTCTGCAGCTCGTTCCATCGCCCGTAAAGCGAGCCGCGCTTGAGCGCGATCTCCGTGTTCTCCAGCCGAAGCGCGCACGCTCCGAGAAGTTCATTGAGCGTATCGAGGCCATAGAGCCCGACCTGCTGGCCGTCGCCGCTTTCGGGCAGATTCTTCCGCAGAGGCTTTTGGACGCTGCCCGGATTGCGCCGGTCAACGTGCACGGCTCGCTCCTCCCTCGCTTTCGCGGAGCATCGCCCATTCAGCGGGCGATCATGGCTGGCGATGCCATTACCGGAGTCACGACGATGTGGATGGACGCCGGACTCGATACAGGGGACATCCTCTTGATGCAGCAGACGCCAATCGAGCCAGGGGACACATCCGGCAGCCTGTTTCCGGCGCTGGCGCGCATTGGCGCAGAGCTTCTCGTCCGTACGGTCGAGGGCCTAGCGGAAGGTACGATCGAGCGACGGCCGCAGTGGGATTCCGAGGCTACGCTCGCCCCACCGATCCGGCCAGAGGAGACGCACGTAAACTGGGCGCTGGACGCAAGGCAAATTGACTGTCTGCTTCGTGGCCTCAGCCCTAAGCCGGGGCTCTTTGCATCGATGCGCAGCAAGCGTGTCAAGCTCTGGGCGGCCGCTCCTGCAGAACCCACAGCACTTGCCGGGGCGCCCGGCGAGCTGGTTCAAATTTGCCGTGAACCCGCTGGCCTTCTCGTGCAGGCAGGAGCAGGCTCGGCCCTGCTGATCCAGGAGGTGCAGGCAGAGAGCGGCAAGCGAATGGACGCGCGCTCATGGGCGCGCGGCCTTCGGCTTGCGCCGGGCGATCGATTCGACACCCTGGCATGAGCTCTTGCGCTAGGACGCTTCCAGCAGCTGCGCCACGAGCTGAGGCAGTCGCCTGGTGAGTGCAGAGTTCGCCACGAGCAGGTCACAGCCGGCCGCCATTGCGTTGGGACGTACTTCATCCAGCCAGACGTGTGAAACGTAGCCGAGGACCGGTGGCGGGTTCGGCAGCGCCTTGGCCCGCTTCACCACTTCTCCGGGCGCTTGCTGCGTGCTTCCGAAGTTTGCAATCACCATCGCGGGCGCCTTTCCCTCCAGGTGCGTCAGCGCCTCCGCGGCCGTCGTGCAGACGATGGCCCGAAGCCCGAGGTGGGCAAGCGTCTTCTCGATCCGTACGGAGAAGAAGAGGTCGTCTTCGAGTACAATCACCTCGCGCTCTTCCGCGCCTTCGCCACCCATTTCACTCATAGCAATCTCCTCTCGCGCCCGTTAAGGAGCCAGATAACGTGGATACCCGTGAGGCCAAGTCCCCCGCTCCCCGCGCACAATGGACCCGATCCAGGTCGCTGCTCCTCACCACGATTGTCGCAGGCTTCCTACTGCGTCTCTGGGGAATAGGCTGGTCGCTTCCGGACGCCCGCCATCCCCTTGCGACCTTCCATCCAGATGAGACCGTCAATCTCGCTGCGGCACAGAACGTCGATCTCGCTCGTGGACAGTTTGACCTAAAATTCTACAACTATGGCGCACTCGACTTCTACCTCGTCAGTCTTGCCCAGACGGTTGGCCGCGGATACGGTCTCATTCCAGATACCCCGCGCGGCGCGCCGCTCGCGGCCGAAGCGCCCGAGCAGGCCGGGCTCGACCTCGCAGGCCGCTGGGTAAGCCTCCTCCTGGGAACCGCCAC
>JBBRJW010000091.1:0-7781 GCA_038218705.1 Chthonomonadales bacterium
TGGCAACCTGGGAGGACCGTTTTACATCCGAAGGTGTAACCCGTGCGCGCGAGGCTAATCTGGAGCTTCCGCCACTGCCCGTTGCGGCCGCGAAGATCTCCGGCGGGGTTCTTCAGACTTCGGAGCCGGGCCGCTAGACCCTCACAGGAACCATCAGGGCGAAGGCAGCGCCGATGCGAACCCTTCAAGTCGAAGGCACTGCCCAGCTCCGAGACGGGACGAAGGACCACCAGGCAGACCCGGACGCCATCAATACCTACAATGTGAAGCTGGCTCTCGCCGTATGGCGATCCCTGCACCTCACGGGAAGCTTCGACCAGAACCCCGCCTCCGGTAGAAGTGTGCGGCACGTCTTTGCCCGGACGATGGGAGTGGAGTCGGACATTGGCAGCCTGAAGTTCAGAGGACAATACGGAATCGAGCGAGAATATACAACGGCAAAGCAGTCACAGGCCGTGAATATCGGTTTCGACCTGCGTCTGACGCATTGGGACACGCTGTCGACGACTTTTGAGGGCCACGATCTTTTTGACGACACCCTCTCCGCAACCACCATATACAGGCTGGCCTTCACACACCGGCTCGGCTCAGCTTTCGACCTCTCCGTGGGCGGAAGCGTTACCCGCAGATCTGTCAGCGGAGTAGATGCCCCGGACCAGGATGAAGTGAAAGGTGAAGCAAAGCTCGGTCTGCACTTCTAGTCGTGCTGGCCGCCGGAGCACATTGTGCAATTCAATAATCTCGATATCGCACTGGAGACGGTCGGCGACCGTCTCCTTTTCAACAACTCTCAGATCCTGCTTGAGTTCAGCGCGTCGACCGGAGATTGGGTTCGATTCGCGCACGCAGGCCATGCCGGCAGCCTTATCGCCCCGGCGCGGCTAGTAGATCGCGCCGCAGTCCATGTAAACGGTCGCGACATCGTTCCGGATTTCACGTACGCTGGTCACCGGTACGAGGTCTCGGCCGACGCACGCTCGGTCACCCTCGCACAGGCCTGGAAAGGCACAATCGATCGAGCCCCTGCCTCGATCACCACCTTCTTCGAGCTCGCATCGAACCGTCCAGGGTTTCACGCCTCAATCAGCGTCGAAGTCGGCTCGGACCTGCCCTCCCCGGTCCACCTGGAGGGGTTCGAGCTGCGACTCCCTGGCCTCACCGTCGGTGATGCCGTCACAGCGGTGGTAGACGTGCCCGGTCCATGGTTCCCGAACACCTATATTGCTCCGGCGACCCCCTTGACGGAGCTCCTGCTGCGCCTGAAAGAAGAGCCGATCACCCTCCACAGCGCGCCAGACGCAGGCTTCGGCTTTGTGGCCGTCTCAAATCCCTCCGCTGACCTCTGCGTCGCCTCCTGGATGGAGACTGGAGGCGAGGTGAACTACCACCCCCGCCTGGAGCCGCACGGGGCGGAGGGCGAAGCAGCAATCACGCTCGCCTTTGCCAACCACCGCGAGTACCTCCTCTCTCCGGGACAGCGAGCGGTGTCCGATGCGCAGGCGGTTGTGCTCACCTGGAACCTCGCTGCCGCGCAGGCGCGATATCGCGCTGTGATCGCACATTCGATGCCGCTCGACCCGTTAACTCCCGCCTGGGTACGGGAGATGGTGCTGCTCGAGGTGCTGCCCTCCTACTACAAAGGGGGCTTTCAGGAGATTACCGCGCGACTGCCCGGGTACGCCACCACTGGCTTCAACACCATCTACCTGATGCCGCACTGGACGGGCGAGTTCTCCGGCTACCACCCACGCGACCTCTATGAAGTGAACCCGGGATACGGGTCGCCCGCCGATCTCAGCGCGCTCGTCTCCGAGGCGCACCGTCTCGGCATGCGCGTGCTCTTCGATATGGTGATACACGGCTTCAGCCCGAACTCTCCGGTCATGGAGCAGCGCCCCGATCTCTTTGTCCACGATGAAGCCGGCCAGATTGTCCAGCACCCGATGTGGAAGAGCATGATGACGGATTGGGCGAGCCCCGCCTATCGGAAATACATGTGCGACCTCGTGGAGCACGACCAGCGCGAATATGGCTGCGACGGCTACAGGGTCGATGCCGCGAGCTTCAAAGGCCCAAGCTGGGATCCATCGCTCGCCACTCCAGCGTACAAGAGCGGGTCCAATGCTCCGGCTCTGATGGGTGCCATGCTTGAGACCCTGCGCGAAAACAACCGGGACGCCGTACTGCTCAGCGAAGTATTCGGGCCCGTCTTTCTCTCCGTCTGCAACCTCGGACACGACAATCAGACCGAAGCGCCCCAGCACTTTCTGGAGCGCGTGGAATCGGGAGCGACCAGCGCCGCTGACTACCAGACCAACGCCGCGAGCGTCTACCACTTGCTCCCCCGTGGGGCAAACCGTGTCTACTTCGCCCGCAACCACGATACTTCGTGGTTCTACCACTTCAACGGCTATACCCCTCGCTTCATGGCGCTCGAGGCCTTCCACGCCTTCTGCGGCATCCCGGAGGTGTTCACTGGCGACCCGAACCACGGTCCATCGCCCGATGACGACCCGAATACGTACGCGGCCTATGCCCGGATCTTTGCCCTCCGGCGCGAATGGCCGGAGCTGGGCCGCGGCGAGATCGACCTCCAGAGCATTCGAACCGGGAATCGGAGCGTGCTGAGCGTTCTTCGGCGCGATGGCGCTTACGCGTCACTGGTGCTGGTCTCGCTCAGCGATCGGATCGAAGTCGTACGGGTCAGTCACTCTGGAGCGGTATCGGATATGGAGGTTCAGAGAGAGCTGCAACCCGGAGTCTGGGATGCCAGGGACCTGCACACCAGCCTGGCGCTGTCCTTCGCGTTCGAGCACCAGATCAAGCTCGCCCCGTTTCAGGTGCTCGCCGCGCGCTGCCCGGTCGCCCGGCGCAGCCTCTTTCTCGCTCGCCGACAGGGCGAGGAGTGCCCGCTCTGCGCAGAAGCTGACCGATCTCTGCTGGTGGCCGACCTCGCGAGCGGCCCCGTGCTGCTCCAGGATGACGCGGATTACCGGGGCTACTGCGTTTTGCGACACCGTCGGCATGTTCCAGAGCTAACGGACCTCACGGAGGAGGAGCGCCATACCTGGATCGCCGACATCGCGCGGGTCGAGCGCGCGATTCGAAGTGTTTGCGAGCCGGACAAAGTGAATCTCGCCATGCTCGGCAACCTCGTCCCGCACCTCCACTGTCACTTAATGCCGAGGAACCTGAACGATCGTGATGAGGGCGGGCCGCCTGTATTTCGGGCCGAGTCGGAGAAGACCAGAATTCGGCCTGAGGAGCTCGAAGCGCTGCGGCAGAGGCTCGCAGAGGCGATTCGAGGATAGTCCGGGCAGAATTATAGCCCGGCGCGCAGAGCGCGCCGGGCTTCAGCAGGCGAACAGGACGGTGTCCCGTTCATGACCCCAGGGGCTAAAACAGGCCTAGACCGCCTGCTCACCTCGTTGACTAAAATCCATGCTAGTCACCACCTCCTTCTTCGTCTGAGTCTATTATACAGCCTCGTACACCGGTGTCAAGGGCTCTTTTTGTTGATCTTTCGAGACGGAGAAACGGCCTGCCGCGAATGTGCGCAGCAGGCCGTTTCGACTCCGTTAGCGGCAGGGCGGGATAGGATTACTCGCGCGCGCCCTCGCCAAACATGTACTCGCTGGAGTAGTTCGGCGGCTCCTTGGTGATCCATACGTCGTGCACATGGCTCTCCCGAAGGCTGGCGCCTGTGATCCGCACAAATCGTGCGCGATCGTGGAGCTCAGAAAGCGTTCGCGCTCCCAGGTAGCCCATGCCGGAGCGAATGCCGCCGAGGAGCTGATGGATGGTATCGTGCAGCGCGCCCTTGTACGGAACCCGTCCCTCGACACCTTCCGGAACAAAGCGAGCGGTAGCCTCCTGGCCATACCGATCGCTTGAACCCTCCTTCATCGCAGCCTCGCTGCCCATTCCGCGATAGTCCTTGTAGGCGCGGCCCTGATAGAGGATCACCTCTCCGGGCGCCTCCTGCGTGCCTGCCAACAGATTTCCCACCATGATTGCCGAAGCGCCGGCCGCCAGGGCTTTGGTCGCATCTCCGCTGAAGCGTATGCCGCCATCAGCGATCACGGGAATGCCACGCTTGGTCGCCTCGCGGGCGCACTCAATTACGGCCGTAAGCTGCGGCACGCCTACTCCGCTCACGATCCGCGTTGTGCAGATCGAGCCCGCGCCGAGCCCTATACGAATGCAGTCTGCTCCAGCATCCAGGAGCGCCTTTGCCCCCTCGGCAGTGGCCACATTCCCGGCGATGATGGGCAGATTCGGGAAGGCTGCCTTCACCGCGCGCAGAGCATTTAGAACACCGATCGACTGCCCGTGTGCCGCATCGATCACCACCACATCCACACCAGCCTCCACCAGCACGCTCGTGCGACCGACGGGATCGCGGAGTGGGCCGATAGCCGCGCCGCAACGCAGGCGCCCGCGCTCATCCTTGGTGGCGTTCGGGAACTGGCGTACCTTCTGGATATCCTTAATCGTGATGAGGCCGAGAAGCTTCCGCTGCTCATCGACAATGGGCAGCTTCTCGATGCGATGCTCCTGCAGAATCTCCTGCGCCTGCTCCAGCGTTGTGCCCATGCGCGCCGTCACGAGCCCATCGTGTCGAGACTCATCACATGTCATCACTTCGCTAATCAGCCGGTCAAAGTTGGTCTCGAACCGAATGTCCCGGTTGGTGAGGATACCGACGAGCTTGCCCGAATCGGGTTCGGTGATCGGGACTCCGGAGATGTGATATCGATCCATCAGGCCGAGGGCTTCGCGGATGGTCTTGTTGGGCGGCAGGCTGATCGGATTCACGATAATTCCGTGCTCCGAGCGCTTCACCTTGTCCACCTCCTGAGCCTGATCTTCCGGGGACATATTGCGGTGGATAATGCCAAGGCCGCCTTCACGCGCCATAGCGATCGCCATGCGCGCTTCGGTAACGCGATCCATCGGGGAGCTCAGAATCGGAACACGAAGGGAGATGCCAGGAGCAATCGTGGTGCGGGGATCCACTTCCGAGGGAGTAACATCCGTGTCGAGAGGCGCAAGGAGGACATCGTCGAAACTGAGACCTTCTTGCAGCGTAATACCTGAATCCTGCATACTGGAAACACCCCCTGGTGGAAGCCCGATTTTGCCTGGTGGAATGGGCCCAGTATACTCGGTCCCCTCCGTTGAAGTCAATTCGTGCCCGCGGCAGGCGAGGGGCGCTGGTTCCCGTCCGAATGCGGCTTCGCCGCGCTTGACACGCCCTCTTGCCAGAGGTAAACTCTCCTCTGGAACGTTCCGGGGCCCATAGCTCAATGGCAGAGCGCCCGGCTCATAACTGGTTGGTTGTAGGTTCGACTCCTGCTGGGCCCATTTGTCGCATACATCCCCGTGTTTGTCGCCCTTTCTAATCCTTAGGAAGGGCGATCAAGTCTCCTCCCCCATGCGTTCTCCTGCGCGGGCGGCGGCCCTCTCTCGCCTCCTCTGCCCAATCGGGGCACGGCCCCGGCTGAGATCCCGTTTTCCCCGCCTTGCCGTACACCTTCGCGAGCCGGTACTTCTGCTGCACAGGCGAGCCCGATGCGCACTCCAACCCGCACAACAATCTGAATTGCACGTCCTTTAAGCGAGCGGATCTCCGTTCTGCGCGTATCGTCCGGCGGGGTCAGCTCCGCTCGTAAGTCTTAATCAGCGCCATTTCTAAGTCCCGGGTTAAGGTCGTCTGCCTAGAATATTCGTCGGGTAAAAGTATTGCGTTCTGCGCCCTTTTGTGTTAAGCTAGGGTCAAGCACAGTTAGATTTGAACGCACTCGCATCCGATGCGAATGATAACTACGGCCGGGCATTTCGCCCCCTGCCCGCGCCCGGGTTGAGACCCGATCCAGAGTTCCCTGTGCTGTCCCTCGATCCCGAAGCCGCGGATCTCAGCCATCACGCCCGGCTCTGCCGCCGTGGCAATCCGCACTGCGCGGTTTTTCCCAGACGAATTGCCTTGCAATAAGCCAGGTGCTCCGGCGTCACCGGGCAGTTATCTCTCCGTTCGCCCTCTACGGGAGTGGCCGGAGCGACCTGCCTCAGGTTCCGCACAGCAATCATTAACTTCCGGCACTTAGCCTGGCTGCTAACGTTAGCTGCTCGGAGTACCGAAACTTATGGTACAGCACGATGACGGACCGTCTCGCCATCCTCGCGGGATACGCGCAATTCTATTTACTGCGGCTTCTTCGGGAGGAGTCGACCGTCTAGCAGTAATCCTTGGCCTCCCGTAATTTTGTAAAGGTGGCACAACCGACTATGCTCGACGATATTAAAGCGATGCTCGTGGCGCGATATGGCGATCGCTGGCTAAACAGCGCGAACAGTCAGAACGGGATGGCCGAGGATCTCACCATCTTCGAGAAGGACATTGTGCGCACCAGCCGCAAGTTTGGCCTGGCCGGGCGCGGCATGTTTGTTTCGTCCCAGACCGAGGTCGTCGCGCGCTACGAAGTGATCAAGCCGGTCGGCTCGCTGTTCGACGTCGACTCCGTCTTCTACACCTGGTGGGGCCAGCGGGCTTCCGAGAACATCACCTATATCGAACGCGAGATCGCTGACGATGAGGTGATCTACAACTTTATAACCGGCACACCCACGCACGGCCACTCTGGCCGGATTATCCTGATGGGGCGTGAGGTCCGGAACGTGATCCACAAGCGGTGGGAACGCCGCCTTGAGAAGCTCGGAATGCCTCCGGCCGTCAGCGCGGACACCACTTCGCCAGTCGACAAGTCCACCAACAACTAGATTGGCCCGTGCGCTGCGGGAGGAGCCCGGCATGACCGACTGCGTATTTTGTAGGATTGCGCGCGGAGAGATCCCGGTCACGCCGGTATATGAGAACGACGAGTTCATCGCCTTCCACGATCAGAACGCTCAAGCGCCGATGCACGTGCTGGTTATTCCGCGCTCCCACTATGCCACGATGATGGACGCTCCCGACGAGGGCCTCCTGGGGCGCGCGCTCCTGGCGGTACGGGAGACAGCGGTCCGACTTGGGCTAGATCAGGAGGGCTTTCGCACGGTTATCAACACGCGCGAAAACGGCGGCCAGACTGTCTACCACCTTCACATCCACGTACTCGGGGGCCGCTTCATGCAGTGGCCGCCGGGGTAAGTCTCGTCTACAGTCCGGTTGGGTGCGGCACGAACCGAGTCTCGATTCCGAACTGAGCCTCCAGGCGCTCCGCGAGCGCCTTCACACCGACGGTCTCTGTGGCATAGTGCCCCGCGTAGATTACGTTGATGCCCCGCTCTTCGGCCTCAAAGTACGTATGATGCGCGCCCTCCCCCGTGATAAACGTGTCGATACCTGCAAGCGCCGCCTCCGCGATGAGCGATCCGCCCCCACCGGTGACAACTCCTATCCTGCGCGTCTCCTGCGGTCCCGCACCGATCAGTACCGGCTGTACGTCAAGCAAGTCGCCAACGCGCGCGGCCAGCTCCGTGAACGACAGGCTCGCCTCCGCGAACATCCCGATTGCTCGCCCCTCGAAGATCCCCCACTCCCCGGCCGGCTCCAGCCCGAGAAGTCGAGCCAGGACCGAGTTGTTGCCAACCTCCGGGTGGAGGTCGAGCGGAAGATGGCACGAGTAGAGCGCGAGGCGGGCATCGACAAGAGCCTGCACCCGGCGGTAGTATGGTCCTGTAAGACGCGCGCGAGCCCCCCAGAAGAGCCCGTGGTGCACGATCATCAGGTCGGCGTCCCACTCCACTGCCGCCTCGATCGTTGCCAGGCAGGCATCCAC
>JBBRJW010000092.1:0-7769 GCA_038218705.1 Chthonomonadales bacterium
CCAGGGGCGGAGGTTCTGCGCGCACGCCGCGGCAGCGCTGCTGCACCATGTAGGCCATCGCCCGGCGACTGCGAGCGACGGGCCGCTGGAGCCCGGGCCTGCGTGTGTCTGCCCGGTGACACGACAATCCCTCGGGGCGGGAGGGGCAGTCCTGCAGTGTCGGATCTGTGGGATGGCATACAGCGATGAGGGCTGGGCGTTTCTCGTGGAGAGCGATCACGGGCGCTGCTGCGGCTGCCGATCGACCGACTCGGTCAGCCGACGGATGCGATGACAGGGCCCTGCTATCGATGCTGAGCGAGGCGACGCCGAAAACTCCTGAAAGCTATTGACAATTCCTGTTGCCATTTTGTATACTCTACCCGACGGATGGGCACGCGATAGGCGACTAGCAGCGTGCGGCCACGCGAGCCGGCAGAGCGCAGCGAGAGCGCAAACGGATAGATTGGTTTACGGGCCGGGAAGAGGGAACCGAATGGATTTGGAAGCCAGGGATCTGCTGACGGTCGAACAGGCCGCGCTCTACCTGCAGGTTAGTCAGTCGAGCATTCGATCCTATATCCGGCAGGGGCGACTGAAGGCTTTCCGGATCGCGGGGAAGCGAAAGGTGTTGATCCCGCGAGCCGAGTTGCTGCTGTTGCTTGAGCCCGCGCGACGGGAAGAGCCAGCCGCCGGTGTTACGACGGACGGTGACGACGCGTAGGGAGAGCAGACCTATCGGCCCCCGCGTAGACGTTGGAATTCAATATCCCGCCGGGAGAAGCTCTGAGCTTCTCCCGGCGGGATATTTGCATTGAGGACCTACTTATCCGGGGCCAATTACTTTGAGAGTGCCTCAACAGCCTCTGCAAGCCTCAGCCGGTAGTCCGCGTACTCCTGGATCGGCCATTTCCGATCGTGATCCCGCTCTCCGAGCTTGAATGCATTGAGCTTCTCATCGAGCAGCTTGCGGCCGGCCACGGTAGCCGGTGAGCCCGGGTGGGCATCCACCAGGCGCGCCAGGGTGAGCATGTACCGATAGTCGTCGATACCCTCTCGGATCTCACGCTCGAAATGAAGCGTGGGGATCAGTTCCTTGCGGGCGTTGGTAACCACCCAGGCGTAGTCGTCCTCGCGGCAGTCGAGCGCGTAGCAGGGATCGCCTGCCGAAGCATTCCAATACCAATCGAGGCGGAACTTCATGCCGAACTGCTTTGCGCATTTGTACATGTAGGTTCCATAGGTCCAGCGGTTTCCGCCGTTGTAGAAGCCCCAGTCGTTCCCTGCGGCCCTGATGGCCGCTATCGCCGGCTCATCATGTCCGTTCAGGGCGGGCACGCGGAGCGCCTTCGCCAGGGCGAGATGCGGGTCGTCTGGCTTCGGGTTCTCGACGCTTGTCGCGCCGGTCGTGAAGAGGGTGGGAGGGGCCGCCTCACGCCATGCGCGCGCATTGGCAGCGGCGGCGAGCGCGGCATCTCCGATTGGCTCATCGGAGAGGTTGAATGCGAAGGGCAGCCAGCCTGCAGCCCTGGCGTGGCCGTCGACCAGCGTGAGCATGGCGCGCACGTAGTCGACATACTGTGTGAAGCCGGCAGCGCGCATCGCGTCCTCATCGATGCGGTAGTTGTCGAAGCCCTGAATTCCACCGTTGTAGTTCACCAGAATCCGCTTGAAGCCCAGCTCCTTTGCGTCGGCCATCTCCTGATCGGCTTGAGAGAAGTCGATATCGGGCACATGGTCCTTCCATCCCCGAAGGCGAAGCGTCGGAACCCCCGAGAAGGTCGTGCAGCCGTACTCGCGCATCTTCATCAGACTCTTGCGGTACATCTCCCGGTGCCAGCCGCCGAGATCCTCGGAATACCAGGGGATATCGAGGCTCGAGCCCCAGGGGCCCGCTGCAACATCCAGCGGGTCGAGCGGGGTGGCGAAGAGTCGGATGCGCAGCGGGACGCTGTCGGTCTTGCCGTCGGCGAATTTCAGCGTGATGCGGCCCTGGTAGAGGCCGCTCTTCACCACCGCAGGGGTGTGGAGCGTCAGCCAGAACGTGGTCGTGGCGCCTGCTGAGAGCGAGGCCGTGGAGCGCGGCATTAGGAGCCGCGGCGCGATGGTGTAGACTGTGCCCTCGGAGGTAACCCGGGTGAGTCGGTGCGAAACCACCGCTGCCGTGATGGATGAGCCCGGCAGAACCGAGCCGCGCTCAGACTTCAGGTCGCCCACGCTCAGAGTGACCGATCCGAGGCCCTTGAGTGGGTAGAACGAGAAGACCAGCGGTTCCAATTGGCCCGCGCTCGCGAAGGCTTCGATCGGCTTGCTCACCTCCTCGCGGCGTGGAACGCCATTGATCGGCACGTCCTCCATCCAGTCCCGGCTGAAGAGCGCGTAGCCCTTCGTACGCTCCTCAGCGGTCGGTGAGAACGCGGGGATAGCACCCCTACTGTCGTGAAGCCCGTCCGGGGCGATGCGCTTGAAGTAGTTGTTGAAGTAGAAGCGGCGGCGCTCCTGAAGGTTCGCGAGGTACCGCTTCCCGGCGGGCGCTTGCGCGGAAGGGTAGATAACGAGAGCGGATACGGAATTTGCCCATACTGCTCCGTCGAAATCGAGCTTGAGCTGGCCATCCGTGACGCTCACGTCGAACTGCTTCTCGGAGAAGTAGCTGCGCTGATACTTGTCGAAGGTGTTCTCATCGAGGCGATCCTCGACGTCGGAATACCGGAAGTAGCGCGCGAGGAACCGAGGCAGGTCCATCGTCTCCTGGACCACCGTGACGCCGTTCGCCTTCACCGTCCGGGAGCGATAGATCTGGTACTCGCCCCAGAACCCTGAGGGACTGTCCAGGTTGAGGAAGACATGGTAATTGCCGTTTGGGAGGTCGACCGCGAATGCGCCCTTTTCAATGCACATGAAGTTCTCATAGAGGGGGTCGGGCTGCAGGACATCGAAGGCGCGCCATACCTGCGCGTTGAGCAGGCCGAAGCCGCGTCCGGGCGAGTAGAGCGTTGCAGGGGTGACCGCTGTAAATCCTCGCATCGGCTTGAAGTTCGCCGGTCCGAACGAGTACGCCTTCAGTCCCGGGACCTTGACGCTATCGGAGAGGTCCTTCTCCACGCGGAGATTGTCGAAGTAGAGAGCGTTCTTCTCGCCCTCCACGGAGAACACCAGGTGAGTGATGTGCGCGGGATCGAGCGGACGGCCAGGGCGGCTCTTCTCACCGACATAGAGGTCGGTTGGCAGGACCAGTGTGGATGCGCCGGGCGGGATCACCGTTGTGTAGTTAACCCGCGTCCAGTAATCCTGTGTTGCCTGAGCCCGAATCTCGACGTAGAGGCTTATGGGCGCAGAGGATGGGTTGTAAGCATCGGCCTTAAAGAAGTCGTAGCCGCTCCAGTCGATCGCTCCATCCCATACCGCATACCCGTTGTGAACCCGCAGGGCGTACCGACCCTTTGTCGCGTGCTCTATAACGGCTTCGGCCGCCCCTGGGGCGCTCCCGGTGAACGGGGCCGGCTTGCCCTCCTCGAAGTCTGCTAGCAGCAAAATGGGTGGCAGACCGGCTCCTCCAGCCGGTCCGGCGGTAAGCGGCGCGCCACAGGCGTAGCAGCGTCCCCACGCCGGAATATTGCGGTAGCCGCACGCCGGGCAGTTCACGGCTGTCACGGAATCGAGCGCTCCGGGAGGGGCGATGGGCGCTTCCTCCTTGCCGAAGAGCGGGGCCGCGGTAACAGGCACAGATGCGTCGACACGCTCCAGCTTCGCGTCGTCGAGCCAGAGGCGTCCCGCCGCCATGAGGCCGAGTCGGAAGTTCACATCCCGCTTCGCCGCGAGCTCCTTCACCAGCGAAACCTGGGTCCAGCCGAAGGTGCCGGACTTCTTGATGGGCAGGTACTGCTCGTCGGCAAACGTGATGTCTTCGCTCATGCCCCAGGCATGGACACCCACATCGAGGCCCCGGATCCAGCAGGTAAAGCGGTAGCGGCCAGGCTCCAGGCTGACGGTCGGGCTGCTGACGCGCATCTTCACGCCCGGCGATCCGTCTAGCTCGGCCGATGTAGTGCCGCTGTGCGCGATGTGGCCCACCTTGAACGCGCCCGCGCCTTCGAAGAGCCAGCCACTCCAGAGCTTATAGGGGACGCCGAACTGATTCGGCTGGCCGACCTGCTCTATTGAGGGATCCGGCAGCAGGTTCGTCTGCGCTCGTACAGCGCCAGAACCGGCGAGTACCAGAAGAGACAAGAGCAACCGCGTTAATCGGGACATATAAGCTCCTGAAGCGAAACGATTATTGTCCGATTCGTTTGCATCGGGCGTTAGTCCTGCTCCGCGCATGCGATTCCGCTTCTCCCGGTCCCGGCGCCACCTGGCGCTTCGAGCCGGGGCATGAGCCACAGCGAGCAGGCTCGTGCAGCGAACGCTGCACGAGCCTGCTCGCTCCACAAATTGTGTACCGGCCTCGATCAGGGGATAGGCGGCGGAGCGGACCGCCGCCTATCTATTGGGAGGGGAGTTACGCCTCGCGAATGAGCTGGCGCAGCACGAACGGGAGGATGCCGCCGTTCAGATAGTAGTCGACTTCGATCGGCGTATCGATGCGCAGCGTGAGCAGAACCTGCCGCTCAGAGCCGTCCGCGCCGTGAATGATGAGCGTGACGTCCTGCCGCGGGCGGATGCCTGCCTCCAGGCCCACAACATCGAACGTCTCCGTCCCTGCCAGGCCGAGTGAGGCGGCGTTGACGCCTTCCTTGAACTGGCAGGGCAGCACGCCCATGCCGACCAGGTTGGATCGGTGGATGCGCTCGAACGACTGGGCGACGACAGCCTTCACGCCCAGCAGTCTGGTGCCCTTGGCGGCCCAGTCCCGCGAGCTGCCGGTACCGTACTCCTGGCCCGCGAAGATCACGAGCGGCGTTCCGGCCGCCTGGTACTGAATGGACGCGTCGTAGATTGGCATCTGCTCGCCCGAGGGCTGGAAGAGGGTGACGCCGCCCTCAACGCCGGGGACCATCAGGTTCTTGATCCGAACGTTGGCAAAGGTGCCTCTCATCATGACCCGGTCGTTGCCGCGGCGGCTGCCGTAGCTGTTGAAGTCCTGAATGGGCACTCCGTTCTCCTGCAGGTAGCGGCCTGCTGGCGACGATGGCTTGATGGCCCCTGCGGGCGAGATGTGGTCGGTCGTGACGCTATCCCCGAAGATCGCCAGCGGGCGAGCTCCGCGCAGGTCTGCCGCAAAGCCGGCATCCATTCCGAAGTTCTCGAAAAAAGGCGGCTCCTGAATATAGGTGGACTGCCTATCCCAATCGTAGACCTGGCCCGTTGAGCTGGGGATCTCTGCCCAGAGGGGATTCTGGTTTGCGAAATCCGCATAGAGGCGCCGATAGGTCTCAGGGTCGTTCGCGGCTTCGAGGGCTGCGCCGATCTCGGCCGTGCTGGGCCAGATCTCCTTCAGGAAGACCGGCACGCCATTTGTGTCGTCGCCGAGAGGCTCCGTGGCCATGTCGATATCGATGCGGCCCGCGATGGCAAAGGCGACCACGAGAGGGGGCGACATGAGGAAGTTCGCCTTGACATTCTGGTGGACGCGAGCCTCGAAGTTACGGTTGCCCGAGAGGACGCTCGCCACGACAAGGTCGTTGGAGGTGATCTTCTCTTCGAGGCTCGGCTCGAGCGGGCCGGAGTTGCCGATGCAGGTAGTGCAGCCATAGCCGACGGTCTGAAAGCCCAGCTTGTCGAGATAGGGCTGAAGGCCGGTGCGGTCGAGGTACTCGGTCACGACTCTCGACCCGGGCGCGAGCGACGTCTTTACGCTCTGCCGGACAAAGAGCCCGCGCTCTACTGCCTTTTTGGCAAGCAGTCCTGCGGCCAGCATCACGGAGGGGTTCGAGGTATTGGTGCAGCTTGTGATCGCTGCAATCACCACGTCGCCGCTCTCCAGGCGCTCGGAGGCTGGCGGCGCGGCGACCGGGACCCGGTCTGGCGTGGGGCGATTCTGCATCATCTCGGCTTCGGTATCGGTACTGGTGTTCCGCTCGCTCGTATGCGGCGCGACCGCAACGGGCACGGTGGCCGAGTCCTGGTTGCCGCCCCCGAGCGATGCGCCACGTCGCATCGGCTCCTGACCTCTGCCATACCCGCCTTCGGCAGCCGGGCGGCCCAGCAGGCCGAGGAACGAGTCCTTGAGGTCCGTAAGCAGAATGCGGTCCTGGGGCCTTTTCGGCCCGGCGACGGCGGGGCGCACGGTATCGAGGTCGAGCTGGTGCAGCTCACTGTAGATGATCTGTCCGGCGGCTGGCATACCGAAGAGGCCCTGTGCCGTATAGTACTGGCGGATGGCGTCGACCTGTTCGTCGGTTCGCCCGGTGGCCTTGAAGTATCGGCACGTCTCCTCATCGACGGGGAAGTAGCCCATGGTTGCGCCGTACTCGGGCGCCATGTTGCTGATGGTGGCACGATCGGTAAGCGAGAGCGAGGCGGCGCCCTCTCCGTGGAACTCCACGAACTTGCCAACCACGCGGGCCTTGCGGAGCATCTCGGTGATCTCAAGAACCAGATCGGTGGCGGTGACACCGGGCCGGAGCTTGCCGGTGAGGTGAACGCCCACCACGTCGGGCGTGAGGAAGTAGACGGGCTGGCCGAGCATTCCGGCCTCGGCCTCTATCCCTCCGACGCCCCACCCGACGATGCCGGGCCCGTTGATCATGGTGGTGTGCGAGTCCGTGCCGACGAGAGTATCGGGATAGTAGACGCCATCCTTGCTCAGGACGCCCTTGGCGAGGTACTCAAGGTTCACCTGATGCACGATGCCGATTCCAGGCGGTACCACGCTGAAGCCGTTGAATGCCTGCATGCCCCACTTGAGGAACTGGTAGCGCGCGCGGTTCCGCTTGAACTCGATCTCCATGTTGCGCTGGAGCGCGTCGTCGCTGGCGGAGAAGTCGACCTGAACCGAGTGGTCAATTACCAGGTCGACCGGCACGAGCGGCTCAATCATCGCGGGATTCTTACCGAGCTGCTCTACAGCGGATCGCATGGCTGCGAGGTCCACCAGAAGAGGGACACCGGTGAAGTCCTGCAGTACGATGCGCGCGACGATGAAGGGAATCTCCTCGGTACGCTCGGCCATCGGCTGCCAGTTCGCGAGGGCGCGCACATTCGCTTCGGTCACACGCTTGCCATCGACGTTGCGCAGCACCGATTCGAGCACGACTCGGATCGAGACCGGCAGGCGGGAGACCGGCCCGACTCCGGCTTGCTCGAGCTGGGGCAGGGAGTAGTAGGTGCCCTGCTGGCCGCCGGCGAAGCAGAATGTCTGGCGCGTATCGTAGAGGTTATGCTGCGACATAGGATAGCTGTCCTTCTTGAGAATGGGGTAGTTTTGCGGTCTCCATTCTACCGCCGCCAGTGGCGCGATTGCAACGGCGCGCTTCGAGGCAGAGGGCTCAGATTGTTTAGCGGATGGCCACAATATCGAATTTGACAGCGCCGAGGGGTTGGGGTATCCTATCCAACGAGAGGAACGAGAGAGCATAGCTCAGTTGGTAGAGCAACGCCCTTTTAAGGCGTGGGTCCTGGGTTCAAGTCCCAGTGCTCTCATGCCCGATCGTTATTGCCGGGAGTCCCGGGGCTAGCGCCTCTGGCTCCCGGCAATGTGTATTTGTAGGGCTCTACCGGCTGTGCCGCGGCTAGCCCCTCGCGGATGGGCGGAGCGTGCGGCGCGGCATTCGGTGATGCCGCCGCGCGAACAGGGAGGTACGATCGGCTGGCCCTCGCCCAGGAGGCACACGATTTGCACGAATCCC
>JBBRJW010000093.1:0-7764 GCA_038218705.1 Chthonomonadales bacterium
GGGATGGTCGTCACGGATGACCCGGAGATTGCGGGGATGGCTCGCTCGCACCGAAACCAGGGCCGGGATTTCATGGGCTCGTGGCTGGAGCATGTGCGGGTTGGCTACAACTATCGCCTCGACGAGATGTCCGCGGCCCTCGGCTACTCGCAGCTTCAGCGCATAGAGACCTTTATAGCGCGGCGCGCGGACGTGGCGCAGCGTTACGCCCAGCGATTGGCCGGCCTCCCATGGATCAGGCTGCAGGTTGTCAAGCCGGATGTACGGATAAGCTGGTTCGTCTATGTTATCACGCTGGAGCGCGGAATGAAGCGCGACCGGGTGATAGAGCAGCTTGCTGATCGCGGGGTTCCGGGACGAGCCTATTTCGCGCCCATCCACCGGCAGCCGTATATCCAGGACAGGCTCGGCTGCCTGCCGCGCCTTCCGGTGACAGAGGATATCGCCGAGCGCACACTGGCGATACCGTTCCATAACCATCTTTCGGATGAGAGCATTGATCGGGTCGCGGAGGCGCTGGAGGGGGCGGGACGTTCGCGATGAGACTGAAGCGCACCTTCGATGTCCTTGTGGCCGGAGTGGGATTGATCTGTCTTGCGCCTCTGCTCTGCGTGATTGGAATGCTGGTCTGCTGCACATCCGCGGGCCCGGCGATCTATTGCGGGAGCCGTGTGGGCCGGGGCCGGAAGCCCTTCCGAATGCTGAAATTCCGGACGATGATACCAGATGCCGAGAAGCTGGGTGGGGCATGTACGGCTTCGACCGACACCAGAATCACGCAATGCGGGGCAATTCTCCGGGCTGCCAAACTCGATGAGCTGCCGCAGCTCTGGAATGTGCTGGTGGGCGACATGAGCCTGGTAGGGCCGCGGCCGGAGGTGGCCGAGTGGGTAGAGCGCTTCCGAGAGAGCGACGAAATCATACTGTCCGTACGGCCTGGTATTACGGACTGGGCATCAATCTGGAATATCGATGAGGGTTCGGTACTTGCGGGCTGTCCGGATCCGGACCAGGCCTATAGTGAGCTTATACTGCCCACGAAACGGAAACTGCAGAGGCTCTACGTGGAGAACTGGTCGATAGGCGGTGACTTAAAGATACTGGCGGCAACGATCGCCGGGATAGCTGGACTGGGATGGAGGCCCGCCGAGGTCGCGCACTTAAGTGCGCCCGGCTCTGCCAATTCGGTATCTCGCCAGACCCACCGGGCGAGCTGAACTAGAAAGTACGGGCGAACGGATTCTGCCCGGGCAGTGACGCAGCATCGGCTGCGGGAGAAGGATCTCATGAGTAACAGTCTGTACGTGGAACCATTGGGGACAGCGCCACATGGCACGGAGAGCCTGTCGCGCCGTGTGGTGCGTTTCATCGCAACCAATCACTTCGCGCGCCATCCGCGCCGAATTGCACTCGTGGGGCTGGATGGACTCTTCTCGGCCGCTGCGGCCTACCTTGCGCTCGCGGCTCGCGTTGATCACGTTGTGCTCCCGGCCGAATACCTGAGGCTCTACATAGGTGTCCTTCCACTGATCATCGTGTGCGGTGTGGCTCCCCTCCTGGCCTTGCGAGTGTATCGCATAGCGGTAAGACACATCGGATATCACGACATCCTTTCGATTGCACTTGCCACGATCGTCGGTGCTGCTGTGCTGGTGTCTGCCCTCCACCTTACCGGCCACGACGCGTATCCGCATGGGCCACTCTTTATAGGGCTCTTCATGCGGTTCCTGCTTGTAGCGGGCAGCCGGGTAGGGTATCGGTGTGCAGTGGAGGACATCAACCGACGACGAGCCGGACGCGGAGCCACGGCGGAGAGGCGGGTCGTTATCATCGGCGCTGGCCTCTGCGGAGCGGCAATCGCCTCTGAGATACGGAGGCAGCCCGACGCGGGTATGAGAGTGATCGGCTACCTGGATGACGCGATTACCAAGCAGGGACAGATTATCGACAGTGTGCCGGTCTTCGGACGAGTTCAGGATGTCCGCCGTGTTGTGCGGGAGCGAGATGTGCATATTCTCATCGTTGCAGCTCCGTCCGCTTCCGGAGACCTGGTTCGCCGGGTGACGGAACACTGTACCGGGCTGAAAGTGCGGTGCAAGATCGCACCGGGGCTCGATTCGCTTCGCAGCGCAAATCCGCTCCACACGCTTCGCGACGTGGCGCTGGAGGATCTCCTGCGGCGCCAGCCCGTGCCGGTCGACACGGAATCCGTTGCCGCCTATGTTACCGGCGAGCATGTGCTGATAACGGGGGGCGGAGGCTCGATCGGGAGTGAGCTGGTGCGACAGATCGTCAGCATGAAGCCCGCCCGAGTGCTCCTGCTGGGCCATGGCGAGAACTCCATTTTTGAGATCGAGCAGGAGCTGAGCCGGGAGTATGGCGTAGAGGCCACGGCGCTGATCTGTGACGTTCGCGACGGAGCCCGACTTCGCCGTCTCTTCGATCTCCACCGACCCACTGTGGTGTTTCATGCCGCCGCGCATAAGCATGTACCCCTCATGGAGGCGAATCCCGAAGAGGCCGTGACCAACAACGTGCTCGGGACGCGCAACCTGGCCGCCGCGTCAACCGAGTTCGGTGTCAAGCGCTTCGTGATGATCTCGACCGACAAGGCCGTAAACCCGACGAGTGTGATGGGGGCCTCAAAGCGAGCCGCTGAGCTGGCAATTCAAGTGGAGTGCCGACGAAGTGAAACCCAGTTCGCGATCGTTCGCTTCGGCAATGTGCTTGGAAGCCGGGGCAGCGTCGTGATCACCATGCGAAAGCAGATTGCGACGGGCGGTCCGGTAACGGTGACTCACCCGGAGGTCGTCCGGTACTTTATGACGATCCCCGAGGCCGTGCAATTGGTGCTGCAGGCTGGCGCAATGGGCGGACACGGCGCGGTCTACATGCTCGACATGGGTGAGCCGGTCCGGATTATGGACCTGGCGAACGACCTGATTCGCCTGTCCGGTCTCACGCCAGGGGTGGATGTGCCCATAAAGATAACTGGGCTTCGGCCGGGCGAAAAGCTATATGAGGAGCTGTTAACCGCAGAAGAGGGCAGCTCGGTGACCCGCCATCAGAGAATCTATGTGGCTGCGCCGACGGAGGTCTCGATCTCCGAGACGGCCGACCAGCTCGACCGGCTGATCGCTGCAGCCCAGGATGGGCATACCGCGGAGACTCTTGCATGTCTCCGTGGAATGGTGCCGACCTACTCAGTTCACCACGACTATGCTGCGCTTGCAGCGTGAAGGATGATGTTATGACTTACCGACTGCCCGGCTCGCACTTCTGGCTCGGCGCCGCGTCGATTGCGATCGTTGCCGCAATCGGGCCCATCCGGGCGCAAGGGAATCGGCCGGGTCCCGCACCGAGGTCTGCGACTGCGCCGGAGCAGACCGCCAGGGCGGGCGTCACTCCGGCGGTCCCCGACCCGCCGGCGCAGGAGCGGCGCAAGGCACTGCCCGCTGGAAACCCGCTCCTCGCTCCGTCGCCGGACAGCGCGCCGGCGCCGGGGCGGCCAACTCCACAGCCGGCGGAGAGCGGCGCTTTCGCGGACTATCGCCAGCCATCGGCTGCTGCAGACGCCGGCGTTGATCTGCCGATCTTTGGCTACGACTTCTTTCAGCCTGCCCGCGAGCTCATCGATGCGCATCGTGCCTGGCTGAAGCGCCGATTTACCGCACCTGATCCGGCTCCCCGCAGGGATCCGGATTCGGCCGCCACAACCGCGGCTCCCGGCAATCCCGGAGAGCTAACAGAGCAGCTTGCCTCCGAATCGCCCGCGCCCCTGTGGCCGCTGACCGCCGCTGAGAAGCGCGCGCTTGCGGGAATGAGTCCGGAGCAGGCCGCGGCGCTCCTCGCGCGCCGCCGCGCCACCGCGAAGGCGGCCCAGCCGGCGCCTGGCGACGAGGCTGCACCAAACCGCGCGAGCGCCACGGGCGCCGAGCCTGTGGCTGCGGCCACAGCCCAGGGAGTGAGCGCTTATGAAGAGGTCGCGGATCCCCTGAGCCAGCTCTACCGGAATGTTGCCGCCACGGCTCCCGCGAACTACCCGCTTGCCGCAGGAGACACGCTCGTACTGCGCTACTGGTCGCCGCGCCAGGAGGCGCGCACCGTGAACTGCTCCCTCGACACATCCGGCGCGATTACGATGGAGGATGCGGGTTCGGTTGTGGTGCGTGGCATGACGATCGAGCAGGCCGAGCGCGCGCTCCGAACCCAGCTCCGCCGATACCTGACGGGAGCAGACTGCACTCTGACCCTGGGCAAGCTCAGGACCATTCAGGTAACCGTCAGCGGGTCGATCTGGCAACCGGGGACCTTTGCTGCTCCCGCGGTGGCGACGGCCTACAATCTCCTCTACGCAGCCGGCGGGCCCACGCCGGAAGGCAGCATGCGCGCTGTCGAAGTGCGGCGCGGCGGCAAGCTGGTGGGCACGCTGGATGTGTATCGGTTCATCCTGGTTGGCAGCGCGAGCGCCGACATCGCTCTCGAGAGTGGCGACCTGATCTATGTGCCCCGACGGCGGTCTCAGATTGCTGTCAGCGGTGAAGTGGTGGAGCCCGCGCTCTTTGAGCTCACCCCGGGGGAGACGCTGCAGGACGCGCTCCGCTACTGCGGCGGAATAAAGGCTTCCGGGGTCGAGCAGCGCGTACGGATCAACACGGTTACTCCGGGCGCTTCCAGAGTGCTGCGAGATGTAGACGCCGCGAACGGAGCGGCCGCACGGCAGACACTCTATGATGGGGACCGCGTGCTGGTCACTTCGGTTCGGCCAGAGCTGACAAATCGAGTTACCGTGGAGGGCGCTGTCGATCAGCCGAGCGACTACGCGCTGACGCCCGGGATGAAGGTCTCCGACCTGCTGCAGCGAGCCCGAGGGCCGCTGAGTGAGGCCTATCTGCTGCATGCGACGCTCTACCGGTGGAACCCCGATACCACAACGACGCTCATCTCGATCGACCTGAACAGGGCGCTGGCGCACGATCCTGTGGCGGATGTTACGCTGGCTCGCTGGGATCGCCTCAAGGTCTTTACGCGGCAGGAGGTGGCCTGGACGGGCCGGAGAGCCGTCACCGTGCGTGGCGCGGTGCAGCGCCCGGGCGTCTACTCGCACAGCGCAAATATGCGGGTGCTCGATCTGCTCATGATGGCCGGCGGGGTCACGCCCGATGCGTTCCTGGAGCGGGCGGTGCTTCTTCACCAGCATGGCGACGGAACCTACGGGATGGAGTATGTCAACCTCAACAGCGCGATGAAGGACGACCAGACCCGCAACATCGGCCTGCAGGACGACGACGTCCTCGCAGTCTACAAGAGCGGAGAGGCGCAGTTCGAGCCGGAGCACCTCGTGACCGTCCGTGGAGAGGTGGTTGCCGAGGGAGCATATCCGCGATCAGAGGGAATGAAGCTCTCCGATCTGCTGAATCTCGCTGGCGGCTTCCGCCCGGGGGCCCGGTCATCGGTCACCATAGCGCACGCTCGCCGCATGGCCGACGCACAGGACGGCGCGATGCGAGTGGTGACGGTCAACTTCGACTCCTCTCGCCACTGCGCGCCGCAGGACGATGCTCTGGTCGAGGATGGCGATGTGGTTACGGTGCAGGGCACCGGCGGTTTTATGAACCAGGTGGAGACCGTTACGATTCGGGGAGCGGTAAACAATCCGGGCCCGGTCGTGCTCACGTCCAAGAAGATGCGTCTAAGCGATGCCATCAAGCTGGCAGGTGGGCTTCGGCCGGAGGCGTTTCCCCGTGGGGCGGAGTTCGTGCGCGATCCCCGGCGATTGAGTACGGATCAGCAGCACGATCTCTCCGTCATGGTCTCTGCGCTGAATGACCTGGTGAATGACAACACTTATCACCGTGAGCGGGGCAAGTCTTACCTGGAGCGAATTCGCGCGCTCGGGGCGGCGTCGAAGCCCGAACAGGGCGGGATCGCGGGCCTTGCCGGGGCTGCGGACACCGAGGGACAGGCGGGCTCGCTCGAGAGTGGGGCGCTTGCGGCAAGGCTCTCCCAGAATGAGACCGTTACTCCGGCCCGGAAGCTGGCCGACAGCTCGCTGAATCCTAATGGCGTGGTAGCCGTCAACCTACCGGAGGCGCTCCAGAGGCCGGGCTCGGCTGAGGACGTGCTGCTGGCCAATGGGGATGTGATTACGGTGCCGGAGATACCGACGACCGTTCAGGTGGTTGGAGCGGTCATCTCGGCGCGGGCCGTGCTCTATAAGCCGGGCTCACCGCTCAGCTACTACATTGCTCAGGCAGGCGGGTTTGCTCCTGATGCGGCAACGGACCGGCTCGAGGTGATTCGCGTTGGCGGCGGTCTGCTTCCCGCGCGGCAGGCGAAGCAGATTCTTCCGGGAGACATGATACTCGCGCCAACCCGCGTAATGGCTGAGAAGATAGCCTCTCACGGGAACTCGTTTGACAGCCTCTTCAAGTCGCTGACAAGCTCCGCGATCGTCTTCAAGCTTGCCACGGGCATCTTCGGGCTCTGAGGCACGGGCTTACTGGCCGATCCGCACGAGAGCCGTGTGGATCGGCCGGGTCCACTTCGCAAACCACGCTCCATAGGCGAGCCCGCCAATGAGCAGCACCAGTACGAAGACTCGAAACCGGAAGCCCAGTGTGGCTGCCTTGCGGCGCTCCTGCAGATGTGAGTGACGTACCGGCTGTCGCATAGCGTGCCTCCCTCCTACGTGCCGGCCGTTGGGCTCTGTCGCGTCTTCTGCTTCTCCACCCATTTCACCAGCAGGATAGAGACCGCATAGAGGAAGAGCAGCGGGATCACCATGAGCGCCCACGACATCGGATCGTTGGCGGGGGTGAAGAGTCCGCCGAGGAACGCGACCAGGAAGCCGACCCGCCAGTTCTTCAGGAGCCATCGCGAAGAGACGATTCCCGCGAACGCGAGCCCCATCAAGACCACCGGGAGCTGGAACGCGATGCCGAAGGCGGCCATCATCTTCACAAAGAAGAGGACGTAATCGTTCGGGTCCTGCATCAGCACCGCGGGCTGGGGGAAGTCGTCCAGGTATCCCAGGAACCATCCCATGGCGTAGAACATTGTGCAGTAAGCGACCAGTACGCCGAAGATCAGCAGCACCACCGAGAGAGGCACCAGCTTCTTGAGCGGCTTTCGCTCCGTCAGCGTGAGCGCGGGCGTAATGAAGAGCGCCAGCTCATAGACCATCATGGGCAGCGCGATAATGAAGCCGCAGACGCAGCTGATGGTGAGGCGCACCATGAACGGCTCATGGAAATTGCGGAAGACGATGGACATCAGCGGCGTCGCAACCGGATGGTCGCGGAACCACGCGAGGGAGTCAGCCAGGCGATTGAACTCCTCCCGGGTGGGCGGATCATGGGTGGCGTGTGGGACGATGAGCACATCGGCGGCGAGGTGGCCCTTTGCGCCTTCGGCCTGCCGGTGTATCTCTTTCTGGATCCGCTGGTGGTTGAGGCTGCGCATCTCACGGTCGAGCGGCTTATAGAGCATGCCATAGAGCGGCCCGAAGAACTGATAAGCAACGATCGAAGCGAAGACGAGATACCAGAGGGAACGAATGATACGCGTGCGAAGCTCGCCGAGGTGCTCGGTGAGCTCCATCCTCTTGTCGTCGTTTCGCTCACTGGCTTTACGGGCAATGGCCGCCATTGTGGGGAGCCTTCCTGGGCCGTTCAAACGCCGCCGGGTGGGGGCGCGGGGCGGCCTCTAGATCGGCGCGCTCGGGGCCGCACGTGAAAGTATACACAAAGAGAGGCGGAGGAC
>JBBRJW010000094.1:0-7760 GCA_038218705.1 Chthonomonadales bacterium
GGAGTGATCTGCCCCTGGACCATCTATCAGGTCTACGGAGATCGGCGCGAGCTGGGGCGGCATCTGCCCGCGATGATTCGCTGGGTGGAGTGGTGCCGTACACACTCGACCGCCCTGATTCGCAACCGCGATCGCGGCGGCGACTATGGCGACTGGCTCTCGATCGGCGCCGATACCCCACGCGACGTGATCGGAACGGCCTACTTCGCCTACTCAACGCACCTCGTCGCCAAGTCGGCGCGAGCGTTAGGCCAGAACAACGTCGCGGCCACCTACGATGCTCTCTTCGAGCAGGTGCGCGAGGCCTTTAACGTGGCGTTCGTGGCCGCTGACGGCCGAATCAAGGGCAATACCCAGTGCGACTACGCGATGGCGCTGAAGTTCGGGCTCCTCTCCCAGGAGAATGCGGCGCGAGCGATCGAGTATCTCGATCAGGATATCAAGTCCCGCGGCAACCGGCTCTCCACCGGATTCGTGGGAGTCAGCTATCTGCTGCCCACCCTCACCGCAGGAGGCAAGCTCGACACCGCGTTTCACCTGTTGCTCCAGGATGCGTTCCCCTCCTGGCTCTTCTCTGTGAAGCATGGCGCGACCACGATCTGGGAGCGGTGGGACGGGTGGACACCGGAGCGCGGCTTCCAGGATCCCGGCATGAATTCGTTCAACCACTACTCCCTCGGCTCTTGTGGCGAGTGGCTCTATGGCTCTCTGGCCGGGATCGGTCTCGACCCCGCTCACCCGGGCTACTCTCACCTGCTCATTCATCCCCGCGTAGGCGGTGATTTCACCTGGGTGCGAGGAGTGCTCGATACGATTCACGGCCCCGTCCGCTCCGCGTGGAGCCAGGCAAATGGGAGCTTCCAGCTCGATCTGACCCTGCCGGCGAACACGACCGCAACCGTTACGCTGCCCGGCGGCGAACGAATCACGGACAACGGCCGGCCCGTCACCGCCGCCAATGCAGCCGGCGGCCGACAGGCCGAGGCGACCGTCGAGGTCGGGTCAGGCACGCATCACTTCGAGGTAAAGTAGTCTGAGGTCGCCCACTTGCCCTCTAAACAGGCGGGCAAGTGGGCATCTTTTCTCGGCGGAGCCAACAGAGTGAAACCAATTCAGTGGCAGGAGCCGATTTCATTCCGCAACTACTTCGCAAGCCAGGACCCCGACCGCTATAAGAACTTCTACCCTCTCCTATACACCGGTCTGATCGTCTCCATTCTGATGATGGGCGTGCCCCTACTCCGACGCAGCGCCGCTGATGTCGATTGGGCGGTGTCGACTGCGGTGGCGTTCGGCGTCGGAGCGATGATCGTCGCTGTGATCCTATTCGTCGCGTGGATCAATACGAAGACGTCTCGCTTTGTGGTGATAAACCCACAGGGCATCTTCGTAAAGGAGATGAGAGGTGCGGCCTACGTATTCACCACGTGGCCGTGGGGACAGATTGATTGCTGCTCGTTCGAGCGCATGGAGCTCGGCGGACTGACCTACCTTGTGCTCTCAGCGCACATGGCCGATGGCGCAGAGAACTACTACGGAATCAACATCTACGAATCACCACGCTCTGTTCCCGTCGACGATATTCAGGCAGCGATTCGCGCACATGGGTGTGCAGTCGAGTGGAACTGCTGAAGCGTCGCTTATACTTCCCGGCAGCCGCCGAATATCTCGCAGGAACCGGACGCCCGTCGCAATTAACCACTTGATCAATAAATGTCCGTTACCCGGCATCGCCAGGGTCATTCTCCTCGCTTCACGACATCTTAACACCTTGACAAATGTCTTGTGTCGCGGGTATCCTACGGTTTCGTGTGTAAGAATAGGAGGGGTACTCCATGAAGGAAATCCAGGGCCGCACCAAGCAGACGCGCCACGTTCAAGAAATCCCAAACCTCGTTGAGCTCCAACTTAACTCGTACCGCTGGTTTCTGGAAGAAGGCCTGAGTGAGCTCTTCCAGAGCTTCTCACCCATTCACGACTTTACCGGCAACACCTCTATTCGACTAACCGACTTTACGCTGGGCGAGCCGAAGTATTCTGTCGAGGAGTGCCGTGATCGGGATATGACCTTCGAGTCCCCCATCAAGGCCCGGGTCATCCTGAGTCAGGCCAACAAGGAAGAGATCGAGAGCGAAGTCTACCTGGGCGATCTCCCCCTCATGACCGACAAAGGCACGTTCATTATTAACGGGGCCGAGCGCGTCGTTGTGAGTCAGCTGGCTCGCTCACCCGGGGTCTATTTCAAAGACAACCTCGATATCTCGGGCAAAGTGCTCTTCTACGCCACCATCATTCCCCAGGAAGGCGCCTGGGTCGACGTCGAGACCGATAACAGCAATCAGGTCACGGTCCGGATCGGGCAGACGCGCAAGTTCCCGCTCACTACTCTGCTGCGCGCCCTCCGGGACTTCGAAGAGGCGAAAACACCGATTGAGATGCCGATTCGCGAGATCCTCGAAAAGATGTGGATCCACAAGCGTGTCGAGATACCGCCTGTCGAGGCTGGCAAACCGCCGACCGTGGAAGTCGCAAGGGACTTCTTCGTCGAGACACGCCTCGCTGCCCCGATCATTGACAAGCGATCGGGCGAGGTGATCGCCGAAGAGGAGACGCTCTGCACCGAAGAGTACCTGAAGGATCTCGCAACCCGGGTAAGCGGCGGCGATAGGCACGTAATCCAGGTCTACAGCCGTGTCGAGACGACCCAGGACATCATCGACCTCTTTTCGACTCGTCGGGTATTGGAAGCGCCCACGGCGGAGCAGCTATTCCACAAGCGGCCCGTCGGCGACATTGTCGACGACAAGGGGAAGACACTGGTTCGAGCCTACGGGCTTATCGCGGACAAGACCACAGCGAATGCAGTGGCCAAGCTGAAGCTGGAAACGCTCGAAGTGCTCGACGTTAATAAGTACGTCGAGGCGACTCTGGAGCAGGATGTGGCGACCGACCCTGAGTCGGCCATGATCGACATCTACAAGAAGATCCGGCCCGGCGATCCTGCAACCCCTGACTCCGCTCGAAACCTTATTCAGTCGATCTTCTACGACGCCAGACGCTATGATCTCGCAAAGGTCGGGCGCTACAAGATCAACAAGAAGCTCGGTTCGCTCCTTCCGCTCAAGGCGCGCACGCTTACCAAGGAAGACCTCGTCTCGATCCTGCGGTATGTCATTAACCTGAGCCAGGACCACGGTACCACGGACGACATCGACCACCTTGAGAACAAGCGAATCCGCAGTGTGGGCGAGCTGCTCACTTCTCAGCTTCGCATGGGCTTCCTGCGAATGGAGAAGGTCGCCAAAGAGCGCATGACCAGCCTGGACAATGACAATATCATTCCCCAGGTGATTCTCTCGGTCAAGCCGATCAGCGCCTCGATCAAGAGCTTCTTCGGCTCGTCGCAGCTCTCGCAGTTCATGGACCAGACTAACCCGCTGGCAGAGCTTACGGCAAAGCGCCGCCTCTCGGCCCTCGGACCGGGCGGACTCTCCCGCCAGAGCGCAAAGCTCGAGGTCCGCGACGTCCATGAGAGCCACTATGGCCGCATCTGCCCGATCGAGACCCCTGAAGGGCCGAACATCGGACTGATCGGCTCGATGGCAGTCTATGCCCGCATCGACCCGTATGGCTTCCTCGAGACGCCTTATCGGAAAGTGCACGGCGGAATTGTATCGGACACGCTCGAGTGGATGACCGCCGACATCGATCACCGGTATAACATTGCGCCGGCCAACACGAAGCTCGACTCATCGAACAAGATCATTGAGGTTGAAGTGCAGGTTCGCCACGAAGGAGGTTACCCCTTCGTGAAGGCATCTAAGGTCCAGTACATGGACATTGCGCCCGTGCAGCTCATCTCGATCGGTACGGCAATGATCCCGTTCATCGAGAACGATGAGGCGACTCGCGCCCTGATGGGCGCTAACATGCAGCGGCAGGCGGTTCCGACCCTGCGGCCGGATGCGCCCCTGGTAAAGACTGGCATGGAGCGCCGCACGGCGCGCGACTCCGGGGCCGTTATTATCGCTCGGCGCTCTGGTGTCGTCACCCGTGTCACTGCCGAACAGGTGGATGTGACCACCGATACCGGACGCATCGACAACTACCGGCTCATCAACCTGCTCCGGTCCAACAACTCAACCTGTATCACGCAGCGGCCGATCGTTAACAAAGGGCAGCGCGTGCGGCAGGGTCAGGTGCTGACAGACGGCCCCTGTACCGACCAGGGCGAGCTCGCACTCGGCCAAAACGTGCTCGTCGCGTTCATGCCATGGGGCGGCTACAACTACGAGGATGCTATCCTGCTGAGCCAGAGGCTCGTGAAGGATGATGTCTTCACCTCCATCCATATCGAGGAGTTCGACAAAGAGGCCCGCGATACGAAGCTCGGTCCCGAGGAGATCACACGCGACATTCCGAATGTCGGCGAAGACATGCTCAAGGACCTGGACGAAGAGGGCATTATTCGGATCGGCGCTGAAGTGCGCCATGAGGATATCCTCGTTGGCGAAGTGGCCCCCAAGGGCCAGGGCGAGCTCACTGCAGAGGAGCGACTCATCATCGCGATCTTCGGCAAGAAGGCAGAGGAGACCCGCGACGTCTCTCTCCGCGTTCCGCACGGCAACGGCGGGCGCGTGGTGGACGTCAAGGTCTTCAGCCGCTTCAAGTACCAGGGCTCGCGAGATAAGCGGGTCTACAACTTCTGCAAGCGGCCTGAAGCGAACGTCCGGGACATCGAGGATGGCGAGCTTCTGCGCCTGCCGGCCGATGAGCTGAATGCTGGCGTCAACATGCTGGTCCGGGTCTATGTCGCACAGAAGCGAAAGATCATGGAAGGCGACAAGATGGCTGGCCGGCACGGAAACAAGGGAGTAATCTCGAAGATCCTGCCGTGCGAGGATATGCCCTTCCTGCCCGATGGCACACCGGTCGACATCGTCCTGAACCCACTCGGGGTTCCTTCCCGAATGAACATCGGCCAGATCCTTGAGACGCACCTCGGGTACGTCGGCAAGCATCTCGACTGCACGTTCGTCAACCCGGCGTTTGAGGGCTCAACGGAGCCCGAGATCATCGCGGAGATGGGCCGCCTCGGTATCCACTTCCGCCGCCTGGTGCTCGATAACTACGTCAACAGCGATCTGAACCTCGGAATGACTTTTGCGCCCGATGCTCAGCCCGATGATATGCTCGCGGACATTCGCGACCGGCTGACCGGGCTCACCGCTGCAAAGCTTGAGGCGATCAGCTGCATCCTGGCCGGCCCCGTTGTCGAGGGCTCTCAGGAATCTGCTGATGAGGCTGCAAAGCCGTTTGAGGCGGATGAGAAGCTTCTCGACCAGATCGTTGCCCGCATCAAGGAGAACGCCTACCGACGGGTCGGCTACGATCCTGAGACCGGCAAGACGGTGATCCGCGACGGGCTCACTGGTGATACGTTTGAGATGCCGGTTACGGTCGGCGTCATCTACATGCTGAAGCTCGCCCACCTTGTCGACGACAAGATCCATGCGCGATCTACTGGCCCATACTCGCTGGTTACTCAGCAGCCACTCGGCGGCAAGGCCCAGTTCGGTGGACAGCGCTTCGGCGAGATGGAAGTCTGGGCGCTCGAGGCGTACGGCGCAGCGTATATGCTGCAGGAGATCCTTACGATCAAGTCGGACGATGTGCTCGGACGGGTCAAGACCTACGAGTCGATCGTCAAGGGTGACAACATCCTGGATCCAGGCGTCCCCGAGTCCTTTAAGATCCTCGTCAACGAGCTCCAGAGCCTTGGCCTGAAGGTAACCGTTCTGGATGAGCTCGACAAGGAGATCGACCTTCGCGATCGAGACGACGATATCGATCCAAACGAGGATCCTGTCAAAGCTGCAAACCGGCGCCGCCAGCGGGAGTTCCGACTTCCGCCCGAGGATGACCGCATAATCTAGCGCATGGGCCTGGCTCCTGGCCGGGATCCCCATGCTCACCACCCACCGGCAAGAGGCCGGTGGGTGGTCCGTTCACGTTTCCATGTAAGTTGTATGGTCCGACGCGCCGCGCCGGGCATTTTTCGGAGGAAAGAGAAACTATGGCGGACGCCAGTACGTTTTCAAAAATCCGCATCGGGATTGCCTCCCCGGACGAGATCCGATCCTGGTCGTATGGCGAGGTGAAGAAGCCTGAGACCATTAACTATCGAACCTTCAAGCCAGAGCGCGATGGCCTCTTCTGCGAGCGCATCTTCGGACCCGTCAAGGACTGGGAGTGCCACTGCGGCCGCTATAAGAAGGTGAAGTTCAAGGGAATCATCTGCGAGCGCTGCGGCGTCGAAGTGACGCGCAGCAAGGTTCGCCGCGAGCGAATGGGCCACATCGAGCTCGCCGCTCCTGTCTGCCACATCTGGTACCTGAAGGGCGTGCCCAGTCCGCTGGCGCTCATTCTCGATATCACTCCTCGCCCGCTTGAGAAGGTGCTCTACTTCGCGTCCTACATCGTCACCGACGTGGATCGGGGCCGCATTGCCTCCAGCCTGACGGACATTCGCTCTGCCGTCTCCGAGGAGGTCATTGCGCTCGAAGAGGAGAAGGCCGGCATCGCCGACCGCCTCACTCGCGAGTTCAACAAGGAAGTTGCCTCACACCGCCCGGGCGCAGTGGTAGAGCAGCCCGAGGCTGAGGAGATTGAGGAGACCGAGGAGAGCCTCGAGGTCGATGAGGGTCTGGATGAAACAGAGATCCTGGTCGACGAAGTAGAGGAGCCCGAGGTCTGGACCGAAGAGATCATCGCCCAGAAGCAGGCCTACCTGATCGAGCGAATCAAGCAGGAGGAGAAGGACAGCCAGGAGCGTATCGACGAGCTGGCCGAGAGTCTGGCTCTGCTTGAGAAGGTTACCAAGAAGCAGCTCATTACTGAGGACGAGTACCGCGCCATCGAACGGCTCGTGGAGGTCCTCTCGCGTCGCCTTGGTGGCGATTGGGACGATGTTTTCCACGCGGGCCTGGGAGGCGCTGCCATCCGGGAGCTTCTGGTCGAGGTCGACCTCGAGAAGCTCTCCCGCGAGCTGAAGATTGAGATCGCCAATACGCAGGGCCCGCGACGCATCCGCTCGATCAAGCGGCTCGAGGTCGCCGATGCTTTCCTGGCCTCCCGCGCACGGCCGGAGTGGATGATCCTCGATGCGGTCCCAGTGATCTCGCCGGAGCTTCGCCCCATGGTGCAGCTCGACGGCGGACGCTTCGCTACGTCGGACCTTAACGACCTCTATCGGCGAATTATCAACCGCAACAACCGCCTGAAGAAGATCACAGAGATCCGCGCCCCTGAGTCGATCGTCAACCACGAGAAGAGGCTGCTGCAGGAGGCCGTCGATGCGCTGATCGACAACGGCCGCCGTACCCGCCCCGTTGTCGGCTCGAACAATCGCGCGCTGAAGTCGCTCTCCGACATGCTGAAGGGCAAGGAGGGACGGTTCCGTAAGAACCTCCTCGGCAAGCGCGTCGACTACTCGGGACGCTCCGTTATCGTTGTCGGCCCAGAACTTAAGTTTTATCAGTGCGGCCTCCCCAAGAAAATGGCATTGGAGCTTTTTAAGCCCTTTATCATGAAAAAATTAGTGCAAGACGGACTTGCGCATAATATAAAAAGCGCAAAGAGAATGGTCGAAAAAGTTCGCCCAGAAGTTTGGGATGTACTAGACGAAATCATTAAAGACCATCCCGTATTATTAAACCGTGCACCTACGCTTCATAGACTTGGAATCCAGGCCTTCGAGC
>JBBRJW010000095.1:0-7758 GCA_038218705.1 Chthonomonadales bacterium
GGATCAAAGTATTTCAGAAAGAACTCCAGGTCAGCGCGGCTTGTCAGGCGTGAGAGTATTTCGCCATACCAGTAGATCTCGACGATAAACTTCTCGCGGAGGGTGGTGGCATAGTAATCCAGGACTGTCTCGATTTGCGCCCGAGTCGGCGGTCGCGACATTTCAACCGAAACCCCTACGCCGTCATTGCGAAACTGGGCGCGCATTATCCCAAGGTATCGCGCCATAGTGATCGGGCACACTTTGCTCTTAGCGATCGTTTCCTTCACCATCCGATACCCTTTGGCGATGTTCGGCTGCAGCAGTACGGCACGCGCGGTTGCGTCGTGATTGTGCGGAGATAGGACATGCACCGTGCCTTCAGGGTTGATATACACGGAAGACAAAACACCATCTAAACGGAGATATAGGTTCTGGTCCAGAAATCTTGCTGCCTCGGCGCCCGAACCTGAGAACTTCGTACAGGCGTGGAGTCGCGGCGCATATTCCTCAGGATTGGTCTGGAATGGCATATCGTGCATCCGCGCTTCTGCCTCCCCGTCCTTATGCAGGAAAAGCGGAATTGTCTCAGGGGCAAGTGCCGCATCCCTTTGGGCTTCCTGTTTCGCGTCGATAGATGCCGCTTCTGCCAGAGTCAGCTCACAACACATATCCTATCTCCCATGCCGTGTGCATTACGTACTGCTGCAATATTCTATGGCTGCATCGTAGTTCGTCCATTGCGTAGCCCGGCGCACGTCCTGCCGCTTCCGCGCAGAACTGCTGGAACCGCCGGTCGCCTCCATAGCGGGCCACTGTGGGGGCGCTGAAGATATTTCAGCGCTTACCGAAACTCCTGGTAACGATTGCCTGCCCCGGGATGGTACTATCAGGAATATGAAGGCAACCCAAGTGCCACAATGGAAACGGAGCCTCGGCTCTCTGCTGGCGCTGCTGCTGCTGTTTGCCGGCATCCCTTCGGGGGCCACATGGCAGTGCGCGGACGGCCACGCCTGCCCGCCCGGCTGCCCCATGCTCCGGGAGGCCCGCGCCACCGCGCCTGTTAGCTCGCCCACCGCCGCTGCACACTGCCCGCTCTGCGGGGAGGCGCACGCCGTCCTGTCCGACGGCTCGTCGCTCGCATCAAGCGCGGGATGTTCTGGATCGACATGCACCATGCGGGCCGCCACGTCCGCTCCGGCTGCACTCAATACCGAGCGCGAGAGCGGATCACCGGCCCTCGCGCTGCCAGCCAATGAGGCAGGGATCCTGCCAGCGTTGGCAGCATCTCTTCTCCCTGTGCCCGCTCCGCGAGCCCCCATCTCGAGCGCCTCCTCGCGGCCTGCCTCTGGCCGCGCACCACCCATCCGCCTCTCCAAAAGCGACTTCCGCCGTGCTCGCGACTGGATCGCGCAGCCACGGTCTTATCTGCCTGTTCGCACGCTGCCCCATTGCAGGCCGCGCGCGAATGGCTCGCACAGGATAGGTTCATCCATGCTCCGTAACATTCAAGTAGTGCTGCTTATGGTGGTCGCGCCGGCCTCTGTTCTGGCGCAGGGCCCGCCCGGGTCGCCCGCGGCTCGGCCGCTCAGCCTCGCCGCGGCAGTTCAGGCCGCGCTGGGCGCTAGCCCTCTGGTCCAGGCGGCGGGGGCCGACGTGGCGATGGCCGCATCCGAGTCGCGAATGGCCCGAAGCCTCACGCGCCCTCAGCTTTCGGCCACCACCTTTGGCGCGGCCAGCAACTCGGCAGGCATTCTGCAGAGCGCGCCAGGCGTCATGCCGCAGGCCCTAATGATCTCGCCGGGCCGGGCCTTCGTCGACCAGAACCTGACACTCATGGTGCCCCTCTCCACCGGAGGCCGCCTCGAATCGGGCGTTCGCGCCTCTCGCGAGCGGGAGCGTGCCGCTTCGTCCGACCTCGCCACGGTGCGGGCAGAGACCGTTCTGCGGGTCACCGATGCCTACCTCCGGGCGCAGCTCGCCGTAACGATGGTGAGCGCCGCCGAGAGCCGGCGCAGCGCGACCGTCACCATGGTGGCCAATGCCCGGGCGCTGGCCGAGGCCGGCAAGGGGCTGGATGCCACTCTCCAGCGGGCCCGAGCTGAGCAGGCCGATGCCGAGCGCGCCCTGCTGACAGCGCGCGCAGGAGGCGAGAAGGCGCTGCTCGACCTCGCTCTCGCCAGCGGAGTGGAGGGCGATACCGCTCTCATGCTCACGACGCCTCTCGCAATGACAGCCCTCACCGGGGACCTGGCAGCCTGGCAGAGTCGTTCCCTCCAGCATCGGCCCGAAGTACTCGCTGCCACCGCACGGTTGGAAGCGGCCCGGCACGAGGCTGCAGGCGCCCGGGCAGCCGGCGCGCCCCAGCTCTACGGGATGGCGATGGCCGACGGCATGGTGCCCGATGGCATGAGCCCACAGGCGGGCTACACCGCAGGGCTGGTGCTCACCATTCCGCTCCTCGATGGCGGCGAGCGGAAGGCAGGACGAGAGCGGGCCGCTGCCGCGCAGGCACGGCTTAATGCCGTCCTACTTCAGGCGACTCTGCAGGCGAGATCAGATGTGGGGCAGGCGTGGATCGACCTCACTACATCTGCTGCCGCCTATGAGAGCGCCACGTCGGCGCAGGCGGCCTCGCAGACCTCCTTCGACATCACAACGCTGCGAGTTCAGAATGGCAAGGGCCTTCTTGTTGAGCAGCTCGATGCGCTCGCGGCGCTCACACAGGCGCGGGCCGCCGTCTTCCAGGCAATCTACGAACACGAGGCGGCGCTGGCGCGGCTGCACCGTGCCGCCGGGGATGATCCCCTGACGGCCGTCGGCGCAGCGCCGGTGCAGACTGGCTCACCGAAGCCGAACGGAGGCCTGCGATGAAACGACTGCTGCTCCTGATGTCCGCCGCCATGCTGGTCATCACCGCTCCGCTCGCCCGCGCTGGCATCCGCGCCGACGCCGGTCCCTATCACGTGGAGCTCGCCGCGACTCCCTCGCCGCTGGCCGTTGGGCATGTCACGCTGCTGATCCGCGTGACAGACTCTGCCGGTAGGCCGCTGCCAGGCCTCACAGTGCGCGTCCTCACGAAGATGGACGGTATGTCGATGGGCGAGCGAGAGGAGCTGGCGCGGCCGAATCCGCCCGCCCCCGGCATCTTCCGCGCGCCAGCGCAGCTCGCCATGGAGGGCGCTTACGCCGCCACGGTGCGCGTCACCGGACCGCAGGGCGATGCAACGGCGCGGTTCGACCTGAAGACTGGCGAGGACACCGGCACGCTGACTGCGGCCGCCGCGCCGACTCCTGCCAGCGGCTCGCAGGGCGCCTGGATTCCCCTGGCTGTGGGGGCCGCGGTGCTGGTTGCACTCGTAGCCTGGGCGCGCCGGAGGGGTGGTCCCTCGGATACACGGGCGATCCGCGCGGCCGTCGGGCCCATCCTGCTGATCGTGATCCTGCTCATCGGGATGACGCTCGCGGTGCGGCGCTTCCGGCGGCCCGGCTCGATGACTCCTCTGGAGGCCCAGTCGATGCAGATGGAGCTGCCCGCGCCGCCCTCCGCGGCCCCGGTAGAACTCGCCACGGTGCGCCGGGGTAAGTACGCGTCCTCCGCCCGCTACGCGGGACAGGCCGTTGGCTTCCTCGAGCAGGAGGTCTCCGCGCGTGTGACCGGTGTCATCCTCTGGATGCCGCTCTATCAGGGCGACCGGGTGCGGCGAGGCCAGGTAGTGGCGCGACTGGATACGAGCCAGTCCGCCCCCCAGGAGGCCGCGCAGAGGGCCGCCGTAGCCATGGCCGAGCAGGGCGTGCTAGTGGCCCGTAAGGATTACGAAGAGACGCTGGCGGCCATCCGCCGGGCGCATGGCGAGCTGGGTTCGCGGGAGGGCGCTCTCAGCGGAGCGAAGGCCGATGTGGAGGCCGCGAAAGCCGACCGCGTTTCGGCCGATTCGCAGCTGACCGCTGCGCAGGCCATGATCCAGGATGCCGCGGCGCAGCTGCAGGGAGCGCAGGCTGACCAGGATTACTGGAAGCAGGAGATAGCCCGGGAGAAGAGCCTGCTCAGTGCGGGCGCAGTAACTCGCGAGGAGTATGGGCGGGAGCTGGCGCAGGCGCAAAACGCCGAGGCGAAGCTCCGTCAGGCGCAGGCTCGTGTTAGCCAGGCAAATGCTCAGGCGGCAGCGGCAGCGTCGGCCGTGCGCCGGGCCGATGCTACCATCGTCGCGGCAATGGCCAAAGTGGAGGAGGCGCAGTCCGACCTCGCGAGCCATACGGCGCATGTCAGCTCCTCCAGTGCAATGGCAGCTTCAGCTCGCCAGAAAATCCTTCAGGCACAGGCTGGCGTCGCACAGGCGCGAGCGGGGCTGGCCGCGGCAGCTGCCTCACGCGCTTACAGTGAGATCCGCGCAGAGATCGATGGCGTGGTGACCCAGCGGCTGATCAGCCCCGGAACACTCGTGAACCCCGGCCAGACACTGCTCCGGATCGCACAGATAAGCCCGATCCGACTTCAGGCCAGCGTGCCTGCCGCCGATCTCGCCGCCATTCGTCCCGGAGATCCTGTGCGGGTCTTCGGGCCAGACAACGGGCTTCTCTTCAGCACCAGTGTCCGCTCCCTTACGCCGGCCGTCGACCCGACGACACGAACCGGCATCGTCGAGGCCATTGCTCCCAACCGGGATGCTCGCCTGGTTCCCGGTGCATTCGTCACGCTCGAAATCGGTGCGCGCACGGGCTCGCCCGCTCTGATGGTGGCGAGCCGGGCACTGCGCTTCCGGGGTGATCCTGGCGGCGGCCCGCTGGCTGTGGAGACCACTGCGACTGCATGGGTGGCGGAGCCGGCGGGCCAGCCAGGAGAGCTGACGGTCCACGAGCGGCGCGTGCGCGCCGGCGCGAGCAGCGGCGAGATGATCCGCGTGCTCGACGGCTTGAAGGAGGGCGAGCGCGTGGTGGTGAGCGGAGGCGATGCCCTGCACGATGGGGATACCGTTCAGGCGCGAGCTGGCCAGGAAGGGGCGGCACAGTGAGCCACTCTCCTCAGCCAGCCCGGCGCTCGAACGCGCTGCACGCCATTCACCGCTGGTCGATCGACCACCCCTACGCCGTGGCGGCCTTCTATGTCGCCGTTCTGCTGCTTGCATGGCGAAGCGTAAGCTCCACGCTGCCGCGCCGATTTGCGCCCTATATCGAGAGCCCCATGGTGGGTGTTGTCACCATGATGCCCGGCCTATCGGCGAACGAGATGGAGCTAACGGTCAGCAATCCCATCGAGCAGCAGATGGTGCACGTGCGCGGCGTGAAGTCGATCCGCTCCAACTCGCAGAGCGGCTTCTCGCTGGTCACCCTCGAGTTTCCCTATGGCACGAATCTGCAGCAGGCGCTGGTGGATGTTCAGTCGTTGATGAACATCACTCAGGCGAGCCTGCCGACCACGGGCGCGAATATGAAGCCATCCTGGGTCGTCCCCATCGATCCGCTGAATCTGCCGATCCTCACCCTGGCCGTCACCGGGGATCCCGCGCAGGGCTGGGATATGGCCCGCGTGCGCGAGATGGCCGACAACTCCATGATCACGCGCATCAAGAGCGTCCCAGGCGTCTCGTCCGTGGTGCCCTTCGGCGGATATCGCCGGCAGATGCAGGTCATCGTCGATCGGGTGAAGCTCTCCTCCTACGGCCTCTCCATTCTCGACGTTCGCGATGCGGTCGATCGTTTCAACGTGGTCCGCTCCGCCGGCGTTCTGACCAACGGGCCCGAGGAGGGGATTATTCGGCTGGATACTCTGGTGACATCCGCGCAGGATGTCCTCGATACGCCCATCACGTCGGCCGCACCCGGGGAATCCGGCGGCGCTGGCGGCACTGCTCCTGCGCCTGCTTCAGGCGGCATGGGCGGGGACGCCGCATCGCCCGCTCCCGCCGCGGCCCCGACCGCCGGGCTCGCTCGCTCGCGCCGCGTGGTCTACGTACGGGATGTGGCGCGGGTGATGGATGCGCAGTGGGAGCGGCGAAGCGGTTACCACTTCCTGGCGCACCCGGCCGGCGGAGCGCCCCACACGGGCGCAGCCATTGAGGTCTCCGTGATTCAGAATCCCGGAGCGAGCTCGGCGCAGATCGTGCCGCAGGTGATGCAGGTTATCAAACAGCTTGAGGCTGAGAACCCCGGCCTCCACTTCGAGGTGGCTTACGACAACGCGCACTTCGTCGACGTTCTATTTCACAACGTCTGGGAGGAGCTTGGCGTCGCCATCGTTCTCACCGGGCTAGCGGTGCTCTTCTTTCTCGGGGAGTGGCGCGGCACCCTGATCGCAATGGTTACGCTGCCCACCTCGCTGGCGCTCGCCGTGCTGATGATGGTCCCGTTTAACATGACATTCAACAGCGGCACCCTGATCGGCCTTCTCCTCTCCATCGGCCGGCTCGTCGACGACTCGATTATCGATATCCATGCGGTAGAGCGACATCTCCGCCTCGGCAAGAGCCCCCGACACGCGACGATCGACGGCATCGCGGAGGTCCGCGTCGCGGTCATCGCCTCCACGCTGATGATCGTGCTCGCGCTCTCGCCGCTGCTGGTCTCGGGCGGCATCACCCAGTTGATGTTCCGCGAGCTCGTCTGGCCGCTCATCTTCGGGCTGCTTGCCTCCATGCTCGTTTCGTTCACGCTCACCGCGCTCCTCTGCGCTAAACTGCTCCGGCCGGAGAGCGCGAGAGAGCAGGACCGACGCCATCCCCTGCTGCGGCCGCTCTACCGGCTGCTGGACCCCTTCCAGGGGTGGCTCGACCGTCTGGAGGGTGGCTATGCCCGTGCGATCCGCTGGCTGCTGCGCCACCGTTTCGCGAACTTCGCGCGCGTGCTCGCCACGCTCATTATCGGGGGCGCGTTCTACTACTTCCTGGGAAGCGAGATGATGCCGCTGGCGGATGTGGGCCAGGCGAGCGGCACGCTGGAGATGGCGCCCGGCACATCGTTTGCTGGAACGGAGAGTGCCGTCTCACGGCTTGAGAAGATCATGGCGCGCTATCCGGAGCTGGAGAAGGCGAGCATCGAGATCGGCGCGGAGTCGATGTTCGAGAGCTACAGCCCCTACTACACGGGGTATCAGACGCCCCAGGTGAATGGCGCTTCGCTCATGCTCACGTTTCGCGACAAGGACGCACGCCACCGCTCAATCTTCGACCTGATCGACTCGATTCAGCGTGAGGCCCTCGCCTCCATTCCGGGCATACGCCGCCTCCAGATCAAGGAGATGGGAAGCGACGTCATGGCAACTGCGGCCGCACCGGTGCATGTCAACATAACAGGGCCAGACCTTGCGGAGCTCGACCGCCTCGGCCGGCAGGCGGTTCGGACCGCACTGCGTATGCCGGAAATGGCCCAGCCGGCCACCACCTGGGCAATGGGTATCCCGGAGTATCGAATTCGCGTCGATTCCCAGCGGGCGCAGGAGGTCGGCCTCTCGCCCGAGAGCATCTCGCAGCAGGCCTACTATGCCCTGGGCGGTGGCCTGACCGGCGAGTTCTATCGACGCGAGAACCTGAGGCAGAACACGATACAGGTGCGCTATGAGGCGTCACAGCGAGCCACAGAATCCGATCTCGAAAATCTCTTTCTGAGCGCGCCGAATGGCCGCCAGGTGCTGCTCAAATCGGTAGCGCGCATCGAGCGAACCGAAGGGCCGACAGTGATCGAGCATGATGGACTGCGGCGCGTGATGGGTGTCACCGGTTACTACCGGAACGGCCGCCTCCCCTCGATGGACGTCGTGATGAACCTGGCCTCCAACATCTATGG
>JBBRJW010000096.1:0-7754 GCA_038218705.1 Chthonomonadales bacterium
AGACTCTGGCAAATTCTCGTGAGCCCCGACTTGCCTGTGCCAGAGCACGAGCCAAAAACGGAGTATCGATGGAAACCATCACACCTGATCCCTGCAGAATCCTAGACGTGTAGCACCATCGAAAGAAAAGCCTTATGTCGGCCGGGCTGGCTTCCGAGAGCCTCTTCGCGGCATCCACGACCCTGCGCATCGCGGCGGTATCCGTATGGCGGTACCGGGCGACGAGGTCGATGCGCATGGCTTTCAGCGCGGGGTCATCGGGGGACGACCATGCCGCGCGCGTCCAATGGGGCGGCGCAGTCTTATAAATTGAATAGCTCGATTTGACGTGCGCCGCATGGCCGCTCCGTGCGGGCTGGGCCTGCATGCACCAGAGCCCCAATGCTAACCACAGCATCGTTCCTCCCTGGGCGTTTCAAGATATCCGAGGCGCAAACGTCGGCCTCGGATACCATGAGACGCGAAATGTAACTAATTCTCCGGGCGTGGCTCATCGTCCACAGCCCACTGGATGACCGTACCGGCCAGCGTCGTGGGGTAAACGAGATCATTGTTCTTCTGGCCTACGTATCCGGCGGCATCGTAAGCATCGCTTTGAAAAGAGACACGGGTGTGGTTCCTGCCGTTGTGTCCGCGGGCATACAACCTGTGGTTCTTCCAGAACAACGCAGCGCCTTTATCTGCGATCTCAAACAGCCATTTCGAGTTTATGCGATAATCCTCCGGCCAGAGTTGCGAAGCTAAGTTCACTTGTTCGTTGACCGACTTGATAAAGCAGTCGAGGTCGACTGTAACCTTATCAGTCGTATCCGGCTCGGGAGTGCCGGAAGAACTTACGGCCCAACCGATAGCGTTGAATAGCATGTCGGCTAGGATCACATCGGATCCGCCTGTTCCAGGAGCAAGCGCAACGAGCCCGGAACCACAGACGCCGCTGAGCAACACGCCGAACATCTGCTGCGAATTCTGACCGAAGATCGTCCAGTCCCGCGCGCCCTTCAGAAGCACAGGGACTTTATCTGTAAGACCCAGGTCCACCCATTCTGACCACGGGAAAGGGGCAGCACCAGCGAAGACTCTGCCAACCTCGTTTACATTTTCCAGCGGATTGTGCAGCACGATGGTGTAATCGTTGGAAGCCACCAGACTTTCGGCAGGCCACAGCTGGGTAGCATCGACATGAGCACGTAAGGTTTTGGGCAGATCCTGCTCCCGCGATCCTCCTTGAGAAACCCCAACGTAATCGGGCATATCAAAGGCTCCGCTTGGAACAACATCTCCGGACCAATCAAACCGCGTGTAGAGGTATACGTTTTGCTGAGAAGGACGGTACTGCACCACAAGGTCGAAGCCCTCGGTCTTAGCCTGTAGCGTTGAACCGAATACCCAGTGACGAGGAAGCACCGCATAGGTTGGATTGGGCATGGCATCAGTTGGCGGAGTAGCGACCACTACCGTCTCTGGAACCCAGGTCACTACCGTATCCACTTTCAGGGAGTCGTCGTAGTTGCGCTCGTTCAGGACCCGCTGCCCGTTCAGCTTCTGGTAATTGCCGGTGGGCGGTTCCAGTGCCTCACACTGTATCTTGACTTTGTGCGGGTCTACGCGGACGGTGCCATAAGAGGCTGCGGCGGCCTGCACAGTGAGCGAATTCACGTCCCCCGGGAGACTGTTGTTGACAATGCGTGCGGTGCTTCCTGAAAGATCGGCGGTGGCTACGCCATTGATCACTGGCACCATCCGGATCCGCTTCTTGGCAATGGAAGCGCTCTGCCAGTAGATGCCGTTTGCGGCGTCCTGCGGCAGAATACTCACCTGCACCGCGTCACCGAAGTTGTTGTTGGCCCAGGCAATAGCGTGGGAGTCCCCTACGTTTGTAAGGTGGTCCACGTAAAGAGCATCGGCCTCTACCCGCGTGTCGAAGAGCAGCTGCAGCCCCTTGGGAGGGAGCGGTAGGTCGGTTGAGCCACTGGGGCCGAAGTCGGAAATGCTGCCGTTGGGGTTACGGTAGCCTGTGTAGGTCCAGGCGAAGCGTGCTTTGAGGTCACCGGACACATCCGCGTGTACTCCACCGCCCATGGGCAGGTTGTGACCGTTCTGAGTATACATGTTGGGCCAATTGCCCCCGTACACGGTTCCCGAGGTGCGTGTCTCGCCGTCAAAGCTGGCAATCGAGCGAGCATATTGCGGAGCGGGCGCGCTCCCGTAGAGCCAGCTGTTCGGACCTAACTGGCCGCTGGGAGCGTAGCTGAGAAAGCGAGGATCCACCAGCCAGCCAGCCGCCAGATCGGCGCCGATGACGCCATAGGTTCCAGAAAGGGAGCAGCCACCGGTGAGGGGACCGACAAAGTTTACGGATTGGTCGAAGGTTTGCAGAGGATAGCCAGGACTGGCATTGGTAAGCTGCGCCCCATTCTCATCAACCGGCGCCCAGGCCATCAGGTAGAATGCGCCCGGATTGCGCCCGTCGGGCATATTAACGAGGTAAGAGTGTGGGAAGGAATCGGCATTTATGCCATAACCGTATCCTGCGATAAGGCCATGAAGGCGCGACTGGGCGAGTTGGATGCGGCCGACCGGGGTAAAAGCGGCCACAAGCGCCGCCAGCAGGGCCGCGCTCAGCCATGTGAGAAGAGTGTCTCGGATGGTTCGCGGCGAATGCGGCGATCCATCGAGGCAAGCTGTCATGCAATCAAGCGGGCGGACGAATTGCGGGGGGGGGGGACGCGAAGGTCCGGGCGACGGGCTTCCATGGACGTTTTCCTGAGCTACCAATGCGGGCGAAAGGAGCGCTCATGCGGAGCGCCGGGAGTAACGCCGATCGATGGAGCTGATCGCACCCCCATTATAAAGCAACCCATCACCAATGTCAAGAAGTTTTTGAGGCGCCTTAATCGGCGCCGAGCCGGCCGCCGATTTTAGTCTCCCCGGCGTTCTGAATCTTCAGGTAGTTGATCAGCATTCGGCGCGCGATCGGAGCAGCAACATCGGAGCCATGGCCGCCATTCTCTACCAGTACCGCGATGGCGATACGCGGGTTGTCCGCCGGGGCGTAGCAGACAAAAACCGAGTTGTCATTCTTGTTGGTCACCTGGGCCGTTCCCGTCTTACCGGCCACATCGAGGCCTGGAATGGCGCTCCCATAGGCCGTTCCCCCGCGCTGCATGGCGCGTCGCATCCCCTCGACGATGGAGTCGCGCGTCTGCGGGCTGATGCCGAGAGTTCCGAGCGACTCCGGTTGCATGGTGCGTACGGGCGCACCGCGGGCGCGGTTCGGGTCCCGAACTTCCGCCACGAGCTGAGGCCGCCAGCGAGTGCCACCGTTTGCCAGCGCGGCCGTGTAGCAGGCGAGCTGGAGCGGTGTCACCTTCACAAATCCCTGGCCGATTCCCGTGAGGAGCGTATCGCCTGGATACCAGACCTCGTGATGCGCCTTCTTCTTCCACTCTGGCGTGGGAATGAGCCCCTTCGACGATCGCGTGAGCGGCAGGTCGATGCCGGGCGCAGATCCGAGCCCGAAACGGCGGGCCATCTTCGCGAGTCGGTCGATCTCCACCATCTGTCCCACTCGCCAGAAGTAGACATCGCATGAGGCCCCGATGGCGTTTGCGAGATCCATCGAGCCATGGCCACTCCGCTTATCGCACCGGAAGCGATGGTTGCCCACCTGGAGGTAGCCGGGACAGTAGATCCGAGTGGAGGGAGTGATAACGCCGCTTTCGAGTCCGGCGGCAGCAGTGATCAGTTTAAAGGTCGAGCCGCACGGGTACCCGCTGTTGACCGCACGATCGATCAGTGGGCGCGCCGGATCCTTGAGGTGCTGCCCGATCTCCTGCCCGTAGCGGTTCAGGTCATACCCGGGATAGCTCGCCAGGGCGAGAACCGCTCCGTTCGTCGGGTCGATCGCCACCGCGGCGCCCGGATGTCCGGCATGGTCGAACTCATCCTTGAGCGCGGCGCTGGCCGCCTGCTGCAGAGGCAGATCCAGCGTGAGGCGAAGGGTCTTTCCGGACTGCGGCTCCAGGTCGTCCATACTCGCGAGCACCCGGCCGCGCGCGTTCACCGAGACGACCTGGCCGCCATCTCGGCCGCGAAGGTCCTGTTCGAAAGCCTTCTCGATCCCCTCTTTGCCAATATAGTCCCCGCCTCGATAGCCCTGATTCTTGAGCTTGTCGAGCTCCTCGCGGCTGATCGGCCGCGCAATGCCGAGAAGATGGGTGCAGAGCTGATCGTCGACGTAGTAGCGCTCAGGATCCTTGGTGATAAGCACGCCTGCCAGGTCCGTCTGCTGCTCCTCGATCTGCGTGAGCAGGCTGAGATCGACGTTATCCGCAACCGGAGCCGGGTCGAAAGGCGTGGTCATCTCTTGCTCGATTGTCTCGGCGAGATCGGCTGGCGTTCGCTTCAGGATCCCGGCAAGCCGGGGCAGGCTATTCGGATTCTTCTTCAGCTCATCGGGAATGACCGATACAACGAATCGGAACCGGCTTGTCGCGAGAGTCTTTCCATGTACGTCTTCGATGGTGCCGCGAGGCGCGAGACGCCGTATGGTGCGGGTATGGCGCGTCTCTGCCTGCTCGGCGAATTCGGGACCGCGCGCTATCTGAAGGTACCAGAGGCGAGCCAGAATGCAGAGCATCATCGCGACGATCACGGCGTAGAGGCCGTAGATCCGCCGCAGATCCGGGATATGGTCAGGTGGATTTATCATCCTGGCAATCAGGTTGTAAGAAGCGGCTCGGCGTAGAGCTCAGTCGTGGCGGCAATCCGCCGGAACCAATCTCCAGACGAGTCGACGAGTGGAATCCACCACGCGGAGGGCCGGTGGTCGATATGCGGAAGTCCACCGGTCGTGAGGAGGGCGAAACGGACCAGGCGCAGCCGTGCAAGCTCGGTCTTCTGCCGGACCTCGGCCAGTACATCGCGGGCCGCCACTGCGGCCGGGCCGCGCTCGATGGCGACGCGCTCGGACCGCAGCGCCTCGATGCGGAGGCGCACGCGATGCTTGTCCTCCTCCAGCTCACCAAGGCGATCGCCAGAGGCGGCGCGGCAGGCGGTCGCTTCGAGCGTCCAATCGGTTGTGCTGCGGAAATGGTCGCCGCGCTCCTGCTGAACTGCGGCGCTCTCCGCTTTCAGCGCGCGCAGCAGGCTGTGCTGCTCCTTCACCCTGGCATCGATCACGGCTGCGTCCGCGCGAAGCGTTTGGAGCGCCGCCACCGCAGCGCGATAGGACTCCTCGGTCTCGTCCCACGCTCCGGCGGGATCGTGGACCTTCAGGTAGCCAATGAGATCCAGCGGCTTCCGCAGGGCCGCCACTTCGGCCAGCAGTGCCTTCTGCTCGGACATTACGCGCCGCCAGGACGCAGCGAACTCAGGCGCGGTAATGACAGGCTGACCAAAAGCCGACGCGAGATGCTCGGGAAGCCGCATCGTGGATTGCGCTTCCGAAAGCGAATCCCAGGTGCGGTACCGTATGCGCAGAATCGGCCTCATGTCGAGCTGCACGCCGGCGGCTGCCAGGTGGTCGTTCATGAGCCGGGTACAGCGCACGTACATCGATCCCTCTTCATGAAAGACGAAGATGAACTCCTGCGCCAGCATGGAGACCAGAGAGACAGCTTTCCCTACCAGGGTCACATGGCTGCCCAGGCGCGCGTTGAGCACTTCGGCCAGCTCCGAAATCGAGGTGACGGGTCGCTTGAGACCAATGGCCACCGGCTGCGGAGTCTCCACGAAGACGACCCGGTCGGTCACGCGGAGGGTGCCGCGCCCGCGATCTGGCAGAACGATATCGAAGGGGAGTCCTCCCGGGCCGAATTTGTCGAGCGCATAGATCTCGGTTCCGGTTACGGCCAGGTTGTATGCGCTCTTCGCGATATCGCGCGTTTCCGGATTGAGGAAGAGATCGACAAAGCGAAAGCGCGGAAGGGCCGCAGTCTCACGGTTGAGCATCAGCAGGTGCGCCGTGCAGTCTACCTTGATTCCTTCTGACGCATGGCCAAGCAGGAGCTCATAGAGCCTTGGGAGCACGTGCTGAAAGAGGTCGGTTAGCTTTCGCTTCGGATTCGCGGCCCGGTATTCACGGCACCAGCCGGTGATCTGCTCCACGACCCGGCTGGCCTTATCCTGACAGCAGCCCGGAACGATCTGCTCAACCGCCCGGCCGAAGCCCCAGTCGAGCATTTCGAACACTGCATCACCGACATCGGCAAGCGGGATGTTGTGAACGATCAGATCGTCGGAACCGGTGTAGACCAGTCCACGCCAGCCAAAGGCCTCGGTCACTCGATCCAGGAACGCATCGGCCCCTTCCGGCTGGACGGCGGCGAGCTGCCTGAAAGGAACGCCATACCGGCCAAAATCCCGGCGCGTGGTGAGGGTTTCGCTGCCAAAGAGGGTCGAGATCTCGCCGGCTGCCGACCAGAGGCCGCGCGTGCTTCCATCATTGTGAGCGAGCAGCGCAAAGCGGCTGGGGCCGGTCTGGCGCGTAGGCGTCTTCGCGAAGTAGTCTGTATCGTGGACACCTACGAGGATCTCGCCGCCGAGCTGGTTTGAATCGAGCAGGCTTCTGAGAACGGCTTTTACCGGCTCATCCCAGAAGACGGTCTGACCCAGGGCCAGGAAGGGGGAATCCGGATAGCGCGAGCGCAGCGCATGAAGCAGCGCTCGAGGTGAACAGTCCGGTTCGGTCTGGGTCATGCGACAGCCACTCCGTGTAAAGCGAATTTCGTCAATACCTGTCTACGCTCCTGCGTTCAGTCGGGTTCCGGGGGCCTCGGCCTCAGCGTCCGGGCGCGGGAGAAACAGGTAGCAGTACCATGCCACTCCGTTGGCGGCGGCGAAGGCAATCCGCAGCGCCGGTGGAGTCGAAAGATGGGAGAACATTCCCTCAATGATCCCCGCGAATATAAAGAGCGGAATCGTTCCCAGTACCAGCTTAATCGCCTCGAGGCCGGCCATCCGAAAGGCATCGGCGCGCCGGTAGCTGCCGGGCGCAAGCAGCGCGATACCAAGCTGCAGCCCTGCGCCGCCGCATATGAAAATCGCCGTCAGCTCCGCGATGCCATGCGGCAGAATTCCAGGCCAGAACGAGCCATGCTTGTGCACCTGAGTCATCAGCGCGGAGAGGGCTCCCAGCATCGCGCCATTGGTGAACAGCATATCGATTGTTGGGAGGCCAGCCGCCACGCCGCCGGCGAACGCAATGAGCCCGACCTGAAAGTTGTGCGTCATCAGAAAGGCCGAGAACTCGGCGTGAGCCGTATCGTGAACCTTGCCCTGCTTCCATACCTCAACCGAGTCCTTGAAACCAGGCGGGATGAAGAGGTCCAGGTTGGCCGGATCGTGTCGGACGAGCCAGTATGCGAAGAGTGTTCCCAACATCGAGATCGCAACTGCGAGCCAGAAGAACTTCGCCCGCTTCTGCAGCAGGCGCGGAAACTCGTTCCAGTAGAACTCTCGGGCGGAAGCCAGCGCGTTGGATGAGACCTCCGCTTCGTAAAGCAGGGCGTGCGCCCGACCCACGAGGCCGTTCAGATGCGAGGTGAGGTCCGGGCTCACGGCGTGGGCTCGAGCGTAGGCGAGATCGGTGGAGACGCGCCGGTAGAGCGGCCCAAGGGCGCGTACCTCGTCGCGGCCGAGGCCCCGAAGGCCCCGCCCGCTGTTAGCGCGCTCCACGAGCGCGGCGAGCTCTTCCCAGGTGCGCCGCTTCTGAATCACGAACTCTCGCTCATCCATGGGCAAGTATACTCCCC
>JBBRJW010000097.1:0-7740 GCA_038218705.1 Chthonomonadales bacterium
CACCCTGGGGTTCGCGAAGGGCGCCATCTCCAGCACGCGGACCGTGCCGGTGGTTGGCCGGAGTTGCCCGGTTACCAGCTTCAGGAGTGTGGACTTGCCAGCCCCATTGGGGCCGAGGAGCGCGGTAATTCCCGGTGCGAGCGTGAAGGTTACGTCGTTGACGCCGATCACCTGTCCGTACCAGCGAGAGGCATGGTTGAGCGTTATCATCCGCGAACCACCTCCACTGCGCGAATACGGGCGGCCGCTGCAAGGAGCCCGACCAACAGCAGCGCCGCGAAGAGCCCCCACAGCGGCGCGGCCGCTGGAATGGGGATTGTGCGCATGGTGAACTGCCCTGTGCCGCGGTGGAACCGGGGGATGTGCTGGGTCACATGGTAGAGCGCCTGGGCCAGCCCGTCGCTCACACCGCCAACCGAGAAACACTGCACCAGGCGCGCCGAGGTGGAGTGCGCTTTGAACTCGAAGTTGCCGGCAATACCGGCTGCGATCCCCGTTACAAGGTAGAAGCCGGCATAGGTTGCGCCCGCCATGCGCGGCGTCTTCGACCAGGCCGAGAAGCCCACCAGCAGCCCGGCCTGGAGCGCCGCGGGCACCGCGCACGCGCCGAGCATCTGGAGCCACAGCCGAGGCTCCGAGGTCGTGAAGCCATCGTCCGCATAGCTCAGGTAGCAGTAGGCGTAGAGGAGAATGGCCGGCACAGCACAGGCAGAAAAGAGCAGAAGAAAGATCCCCATCCACTTTCCGAGCAGGTAATCTGTGCGAGTAATCGGCTTGGCGAGGTAGACCAGCAGCGCATTGGCCTGATTGTCGGCGGCAATCGAGCCCGCACCAACGAGGAGCGCCATCAGGAATATCCAGAACTGCTGATTCTGGAATGCCTGGTAGAAGTGCGTGGCGTACTTATTATCGGGATTCAGCGCGGCAAGCGGCCCGATGTTCTGCGGAAGCATCAGCAGCATGATATGGATCAGGTAGGGGAGCGATCCGAGCACCGCGAGAATCCAGAATGCAGGCTTGGGCCGCGCGATTCGAATGCCGGCGAGCGCCACGATCCACCAGCGCGCGGCGCGCGAGTGGAGCGGGCCGTCGTAATTTCGGTAGCTCACGTCGGCGATTGGAGTCGGCGCGCCAGGCTCCGGGAGGTCGTACTGGCTCACTGCATCACCTCCAGGAAGATGTCCTCCAGAGAGCGCACAGCGGGCCGAAAGCCGCGAACCTGCGCGCCGGTGCTTCGTGCTGCGGCAAAGAGGAGCGCCCCCACCGCGTGCAGCTCGCCGGGGAATCGAAGCCGGGCCGTGGCTCCCGCCGACTTCACCACGACCGCGCCAAGCCGGCCTGCTTCCGCGAGGAAGGCCTCCGAGGGCTCCCGCAGCTCCACGTCGACCTGCGAGCCCGCGGTGGCTCGCAGCGAGGCGAGCGTTCCCTGCTCCACGAGCCGTCCACCACGCATTACCATCACGCTGCCGCAGACGCGCTCAACATCCGGAAGCAGGTGCGAGCAGACCACTACGTTCACGCCTTTTGCGCGCGAGATATCGGCCACCAGGGCCAGCATCTCGTCCCGGCCGGCGGGGTCGAGGCCGTTCGTTGGCTCGTCGAGGAAGAGGAGCTTCGGGCCGTGGACCAGTGCCTGCGCCAGCTTTATCCGCTGCTTCATGCCGGTGGAGTAGGTCTCCACGTTTCGGTAGCGCGCCTCGCCGAGGCCGCAGTATTCGAGCACTTCGTGCGCCCGACCGAGCGCGGTGGAGGCTGGCATACCGGCGAGCTCGGCAGCGTATGCGACGAAGGAGACGGCGTTGACGCCGGGGATGTGGCAGTCGACCTCCGGCATCAGGCCGATGCGCCGCCGCACCTCGAGGGGGGCGCGGGCGACATCGAGCCCGAGGAGCTCTGCTGAGCCACTGGTAGGCCGGAGGAACCCGAGCAGCGCCTTCAGCAGCGTGGTCTTCCCCGCGCCGTTAGGGCCGAGGAGCCCCACGCAGCCCTCGGGGATCTCCACGGAGACATCGTCCACGGCTGTTCGTGCGCCGTACCGCACGGTGAGATGGGAGAGGGTCGCGACGCTCACAGATCGACTCGATTCTCCGCCGGAGGGCGATAGCGCGTTACGAGAAGAAGCGATACTTTATGATGGTCCAGATCGCCTGGACCCCGTCGCGCCAGCCGATCTTCTTGCCCTCTTCATAGTCGCGACCGCTGTAAGAGATCGGCACCTCGTAGATGCGGCATCGCTTCCTGGCGACCTTTGCAGTGATCTCGGGCTCAAAGTCGAACCGGTCGGACTTCAGGTCGATGCTCTTCAGCACTTCGGCGCGGAACACCTTGTAGCAGACCTCCATGTCGGTCAGGTTCAGGTTGGTCAGCATGTTGGAGAGCGTGGTAAGAACGCCGTTGCCCAGTCGGTGCCAGAAGAAGTGCACTCGATGCGCGCCGCCGCCAATAAAACGGCTCCCGAAAACCACGTCGGCGCGGCCGTCGAGGATAGGCGCAAGCAGCGCCGGATACTCGCGCGGGTCGTACTCGAGATCGGCGTCCTGGATGATCAGAATGTCGCCCGCTGCTGCGCCGATAGCCGTGCGGATTGCTGCGCCTTTCCCCTGATTTCGGGCGTGGTAGAGCACCCTGACCTCTGGATACTGCCCTTCGACCTTATCGCGCAGGAGATCCCGCGAGCCATCAGTCGAGCCATCGTCCACCAAGACAATCTCTTTGCGGATGTCGACTGCCCGCACGGAATCAAGCAGTGCAAGGAGGGTTCGGACCTCGTTGTACACCGGGATCAGCACTGAAAGCGTGTAGTCCGCGCGCATCGGGATTCGCGAAGCGTGCACGGGTACGCCGGTGCTCACAATTGCACGGGCGTTCTCATCCGGGACGTCCAGTGCGGGTCCACTCTCCGGGTTCTGTTCATCGGTCAAATACGTCGCTCCGTGCCGAATGCGGCCGCGATCCCAAGCGTGGGCTCAGTATAGACCTTGCAGGCCAGCGAGGTCAAGAACGGTTGCTGCTTGGGCAGCGATCGGACCGGGGCGGCTCCGTGCTATAATCGCGGCGTGAACCCATGCCCCGATCGCTGCTTATTGCCCGTGGCGCGCGCCGACATCGCCGCGCGCCTCATCGAATGGTACCGCGCGCACCGTCGCGAGCTGCCGTGGCGCGGCACGACTCCCTACGGCGTATGGGTGTCGGAGATTATGCTGCAGCAGACGCAGGTGGTCACGGTCACCCCCTTCTTCAACCGATTTCTGGCGCAATTCCCTACCGTGGAGGCCCTGGCTGCCGCCGAGTTAAACGAGGTGCTGGCGCACTGGGCGGGCCTCGGCTACTACGCGCGTGCCCGCAACCTCCACCGGGCGGCCCGTCTGGTTGTGCAGAAGCACAGCGGCCAGGTGCCAGACACGCTTGAGGCCATCTCCGCGCTGCCAGGAATCGGCCGATATACCGCAGGCGCAATCCTCTCTATCGCCTACGACCTGCCACTCCCGCTCGTCGACACCAATGTGATCCGGGTGCTCTGCCGGGTCGTGGGCCTGCGCGGAGATCCAAAAACGCGGGAAAACCAGGCGGCTCTCTGGGCGCTGGCCTCTGAGCTCGTTCCCGAGCGGGCCGCCGGGGACTTCAACCAGGGGCTTATGGAGCTCGGCGCACTGGTCTGCACGCCGGCCGACCCGGCCTGCGAGCGCTGCCCCCTGCTCTCACACTGCTATGCCGGGTCTACTCCAGACCCCACCGATCTGCCCGAGTCTCCCCCCGGCCGCCCTACGGTCGCAGAGAGCCACAGCGCTGTTGCGCTCTTCAATGCAGCGGGCGAGGTGCTGATCGTCCGGCGTCCCCCGCATGGGCTCTCGGGCGGCCTGTGGGAGCTGCCCCGCGTGGTCGCTCGCGCGGGCGAGCTGCCGCGAGATGCTGCAGTGCGCGCGGTGAAGGAGATCGTAGGCCTGGACGCCGAACTCGATCGGACGGCGTTCGGGCTTGTCAAACACACGGTGACCCACCACCGTATCGCACTCCGCGGCTTTCGCGGGACTCCCCTTCCATCGGCGGCCGAGCCGCGCTCGATCGGCTGCGCCGAGACTCGCTGGGAGGCACCGGAGAGGCTCGGCGACTACCCATTCGCGGCTCCACAGGTGCTGCTGCGCCAGACGCTCCTGCATTGGGCGGACAGTTCGCAGGGCGAGCTGGAGATCTAGCCTGCCAACCCGAGCAGAGATTGCCCGTGCGCCTGCGCGCCAATTACGATGAGGAGGGAGGATTGCCGGCATCCTCCGCGGAACGAGCGTTCCATAATCAATGCCGTTGGCAGCGCCATCCTTGCGGGCCAAACCATCTCACTGCGCAGGAGCGTGAACGATGCACCGAACGAAGAGTCTGCTGCTGTTGGCCGCGCTAATGCTCGCGTCGGCTGCCGCGGTATCTGCCCGAGGGCAGGGAATCCCTCGAGCCGGGATGATTCATCCCTTTCCGCCGGCGATGCACTCCGGCGCGCCAGTGCGGATGGAGATCTGGCAGTGGGGAGAAAGGCCTCGACGGAAGCCACTCAAGGTGGTCAAAGAGGGCGCTCGCATTGGAGTGAGCTCGCTTCCCCACGAAGGAATTCAGTTCTGCTTCCAGGTAGGCACTCCGCATGACTCGGTCGGGTGCACTCTCCTCTCCAGCGATGGAGTCGACCGTGCCGGCTGGGATCAGACATCCGTTCCAGGCGGGGCCGCGTCCACCGAGGCCATCTACCACGTGAACGCGGAGCAGTACACGTTCTTCCCGCAAATCGGCGAATATGCCCTCAGCGTGGAGGCAAGACGCGCGGGTCAAACCGTCGCGAAGTGCACGGTACGCTTCGCTCTCGTCGATGATGTGCCTATCCCGCGCGATACGCACTATATGGCGGGAAGGAAGGATCTGCGCGGCAACGCTATCACCACCTCTGCCCCGGTGACACTCGGCCCGCTGAACAACACACCTGTTCTCCGCGACAACGATTATCCTTTCGAGCCGCAGCGCGCGTTCCACGTCATCAACCTGGAGCGCTTCCCCCCGTTCCACCTTCCCGATCGCTTCGTCGCCGTCTGGGGTACCCGGCGCTTCACCGACGAAGCCAGGTTTGGCGCGCCGCTCAATCGCGGCTTCACCGCTCTGGGCAATGTGCAGTCCGCACAGGATAACCTGCGAATTGGCGAGCGAGTATGGTTCCATACTCCGGACGCGCAGGTCGCAGTCATCAACGACTGGTACAAACAGGACCCCGCGAAATACGCCGACCTGAAGTACTACGCCGACTATCGATCTGCCTTTGTCTCGCCTGAGAACGCCTACAAGCTCGGCCGCGCGTGTTACGAATCCTGGGGTGGGGGCGGTTACGCGCCGTACGACGCCGGGTTCTATGGCTGGGACGAAGAGCAGATGTGGCCCACTATCGCGGAGAAGATGCTCCTGGAGCACCCGGAGGGGCTGCCCGCCGCGGTGCGAAAGCTCGCAGAGGGCGACCCGAAAGCAGAGAAGCCGGATACTCTGGCCCGTCTGCATGACGCTTATACGCAGGCGTGGGGCGACTTCATTGCGAACGGATACCGCGGGGCGAGAGACGCCGCCGCGGCCCGGGGCCGTAACATCAACATCTGGCACTACGGCTCCAAAGCCCCGGGCGAGAAGCTCTTCTTCGGGCAGGACGACGGACAGATCAACCCCGCTACCGGTCAGTATGTCGCGGAGGAGGTCTCCACGGTCTGGCCATGGTTCTTGAAGAACGGTCAGGTGGACTACACCGCATCCGCGTACTCCAGAGAGATCAACTACTTCAACAAGGACTTCTACTACATGACGCTCTTTCCACAGAGCGCATCGATCTACGAGAAGGCGGCGGATGGCAAGTTCGCGCTTGATGGGCGGGGCCGACGAAAGATTCGGCACGATGTAATCGAAGAGAATCACTATGGCGCACCGGTCAAGGTCGGCTATGAAGACTACGAGATCGGCGCAGTGAACCTCAAGGAGTTCGTGGCGAAAGGCGAAAACACGCTCTACTGGCTCAACGGTGGCCACACCTACAAACGCTCCGGCACGCTCGTGACCACCAAGCGCCTCATCCCTACGTTTCGCCCGGGCAACCAGGAGACCTGGGGCGACTGTGCAAAGCTCGGCTCGCGCCCTGTTTGCCCCTACATGGCAGAAGCCTCCACCATCTTCACATTCATGATGGGTGTTGAGGGCATGTACCTGTGGGATTCGCGCAACGTCACCGCGCCCGTCGGTTACGCGCACGAGGGTGACACCAGGACAGAGGACATACTGGGTGACATGGAGCTTATGGTCAAAGGGATGCACCGCGTCTCACAGCTCAATCGGCTGTTTGAGGGCGAGTACGCATTCATCAGGCCTATTCGCCTCTACGACACGTACAATCGGGACCACCCGATCATCCGCGGCATCCTCAACGATCGCTACCTCGCGCTTGCGATGACCAACCCGTACCTCGATTCTGGCGAGGTGCAGCAGGTGGAGATCCAGTACGGCACTCCTTTCGACCGCCGCAAGAAGCCGGTCTGGTCAGACACCGTGAAGCTCCTGTTCAGGAAGAACCACATCTTCCAGTGCAAGCTGCCACCCCTGCCGGGCGGCGCGAAGTACGATCCGGCGAAGCTCTACTTCCGGTACACGTGTGTCGACGGTGACTACCACAAAACCTACACTCTGACCGGGGATTACGACACCCCCTACTCATTCTAAAGCGCCCCGGACCACGACCAGGGAGGCCGCATCACGCGGCCTCCCTCAGGTCGCTCGCTGTGAGGAGGTTTGCCATCGCCTCGACGTAAGACAGGTCATCGTCGCGTTGGCGGATCGGCAGTACCGGGCGGCGCATCTCCAGTTCGAGACGCTCCTCGGGAATCGGCTTCGAGAAGAAATAGCCCTGACCGGTATTACACTCAAAGCCCTGCAGCGCGCCGACCTGCCACTCATCCTCGATTCCCTCCGCCGTCACCGAAAGCCCGAGCGCTCGAGAGAGCGAGATGATGGCATGTACCATCGCGGCTCCCTCTGGCTGCTCCATGTTGCTGACGAATGCGCGATCGATCTTGATCGTGTCCACGGGGAAGCTGCTTAGCGCCGCCATGGAGGAGTAGCCAGTGCCGGAGTCGTCGATAGCGAGCTGAACTCCCACGCCTTTCAGGTTCTTGAGGCGGTCGACTACGACGTCGAGGTGGCTCATCAGAACGGACTCGGTGATCTCTAACTTAAGCATCCGTGCGGGCAGGCCTGTCTTCTGGAGCACCTGCTCCACGCGCTCCACGATATCCGACCTCATCAACTGCCTCCCGGATACATTAACGTTTACGATGATAGGCCGATCGTCGGGATGTGTGCGATGCCATTCTACTGTGCGGCGGCATGCCGTCTCCATGATCCAGTATCCGATATCTACGATGAGGCCAGTCTCCTCTGCGACAGGAATGAATCGGGCTGGCGAAATGAGCCCGAACACCGGATGCTGCCAGCGCGCCAGAGCCTCCAATCCCTCGAGCTCTCCCGTCGCGAGGTCGATCAACGGCTGATACCAGACCCTCATCTCTTCATTTGCGAGCGCTTCGCGGAGGCCATTCTCGGTAGCGAGTCGCTCCTGCAGCTTCTCATTCATTGCTGGCTCGAACACAACACTGCCACCCAGTCCCAGGGCCTTCGCCTCATACATCGCCGTGGCGGCATCCCGAAGCAGGATCTCAGACGAGGCCTCGGGGCCTTGCG
>JBBRJW010000098.1:0-7727 GCA_038218705.1 Chthonomonadales bacterium
TTGCTTATGCCAGCTATTTGTGCAGGAGGCAGACCCATGTAAGCGCGCCGGACCAGTTGCCGTTCAGTCCAACGAGCTCCATCTCGACGCTCCATTCAGGATATTTCGTCGCGACGAACCGCTCGATCTGCGCCCGATCGAACCGCTGGATCCGGATGCCCTGCCAGCGTGAGAGGAGGTGGAAGAGCTGCCCCCACGGCCCGGAAGTTGGGCAGGTGAAGATGACAGACCTGCGCGCATTCTCCACGGAGTGGGTAAGGAACGCCTCCCACTGGGCCACGTAGTCGAGCACGCCGATATGTACGACGATATCGGCCGGCTGCTCGGGCCGAAAAAGAGTGCCTTCGGAGTGGACGGTAGAGATTCTGGCGTTGGTTTCCGCATCCATCCGGCCGCGCATGATCTCGAGCATCGATTGCGAGTCGTCGAGCGCGATGATATGTGCTGCCCGCGCGGCGATCTCCCGCGTGTAGTAACCCGTGCCACAGCCGATCTCGAGCACGGTATCGGCCGGCTTGATCTCTCTGTCGAGAAGGCGAACGATGGCGCGCCGCTCGGCCCTGCGAAAAGATCGAACAACCGGCAGGTTGAGCCTGCGCTCATAGGTTGCTGCCGTCTTATGGTACGGGTTGTTCGCGGAGTGGAGCGTAGGATCCTGTAAGGTCATCGGGGGATGGTCTCCCCGGCTCTGGGAGGCGCAGCGCCTTCGCGGGGACGCACCATGGAGCGGATAAGCGCCGCGAGCTGCGGGGGCGCAACCACGAACGGGGCTCTTGTCCGTCCGTCACGCACCATGTCATTGATCTGGAGGGGCTCGCCCGTCAGGTAAGTCGCCTCGCACCCGGCCTCAGTGGCGATACAGAGTGCGGCGGCGAGATCGTTTGCGCCCTCGAAGCAGCCGACGTGCGAGCAGAGCTGGCTGCCTGCGGTATAGCAAACTTCCGCGGCGATCGATCCGAGGCTGCGTAACCGGCCCGTGAGGCCGCTCAAGTCCAGGGTCCGGATAGCCGTGCTGGTAAAGCCCAGCGTATCTTCCACGTGCAGCGCGCTGCGATCGACTGCCTTCAGGCGGCGATCATTGCAGTAAGCGCCGTGACCTCGAACTGCCCAGAACATCTCGCGGGTGCGCGGCATATAAAAAGCGCCGCCCGCGGGCGAGCCGTTCGCAATGAGCCCGATCGAGACTCCCCAGGACGGGAGCCCATATACCATGTTGGTAGTGCCATCGATCGGGTCAACCGCCCAGAGACCATCCGAGCCGGTTGCGGCTCGTCCATACTCCTCGCCTTGAAAGCCGATCAGCGGGTAGCGTTCGGCCAGCTTTGCTCGCAGGCTCTGCTCCGTCTCACGGTCGATGTGGGTTACCAGTGACTGATCGGCCTTGAACTCCGGCCGTATATCCCCGATCATGGCCAGGGCTCGGTCGCCTGCCTCTCGCGCCAGCGATTTCACGAACTCGATATCCAGCTCCGACAACAGAGTGCTCCTCGCTCCTCGCAGGATTGAAACTCGAAGTCCCATTCCTTCTGAAGCGTGCTGAATCCTCTCTTGCGGCTCAGTTCCCGATCGCGATCGCCCCGAGGTCGACGGCTGGCTTACCGTAGTTCACCTCGAACGGTCCGGGCGCACCGGCGACTCGAAGTCGTTCATCATCGGGAACGGTGAGGGGCACCGATGCAGGCAGGCGGCAGACCAGCCGGTATTCGCCTTCGGTCAAGTTCTCGATGCGAAAGCGCCCCTGAGCGTCGGTCGGCGAGGACGCCGAGATCCAGCGGAGAGCATACGGGCGCGGGGTGAACGCTGGAAATGATTCTGAATAGGGCTGAACCGCCATCAGCTCGCGGTCGGCCCTGAGTACCACGACCTCCATGTCGCGTGGGAGCCCGTTCAGCCGCTTCGGGGCGACGCCAACATTCGCGCCGCTCAGTGGGAGGCCGTGCAGCATGAGGCGGCCGGTCACGACGCCGGAATGGAAGACCGGCCGATCCTTTTCTATCCGGGAGAGAAACGTTCGCGGCATCTCAGCCTCGCGGTACCACTTGAGGGCTCGATCGCTCATTCCCATTCGCATGAAGAGGTCGCCCATCATCTTGCGACCTTCGCGGTCATCCACTGTGAACGCCGCGGGATCGGCCCAGCGCCCCAATATGGCCTGGTTCGCCGGGCTCGCGCTGCAGGTGAAGAGCATCTGCCGCAGGGTGCCCGAGCACTGCCCCATGTGCGGCGTCTTCTCGAGATCGCGTAAGCAGGCGTCCATCGCTGCGGTAGCGTCGAAGGCGACCGCGCCGACGTTGAAGAGGTGCTTTGTCGCCGTCCAGGAGAGTGCGGAGCCATCGGGGTGCGAGCGGAGATAGTTCTCCACCCTGGGCCGCGAGGCGGGGTCGACCGTGAGGCCGTCTTCGGTGAAGCCTGTTCCATGGAGCGCAATCGGCCCCATTCGCGAGTAGTAGGCGAAGTCACCAATGGTGGCGGAGGGTGGAGCGCACGCAGCGAGCGCGGCGCGCAGGAAGAGCAGTGCAGCCGGAGCCTCGCCATCGGGAACCGAGGCGACCGATCGATGCGGGTCGTAAGGAGGAATCAACGCCATCAGCGCACGGTCGGTATCAAACCGATGTTCCATGGAGATCCGTGAAAGGGGCGCGAGAGCCAGTCGACCCGTGACCGATAACCCGACCGCGAGCATTAGGAGGATGATCCGTATGCCGAGCGCGCCGCGCCTGCATGCAAAGACTGCAACGAGGACGCCAGTCGCCGCGCCGGCGAGCAGTGCCGCAGTCCCGTACGCTCGGAGGACCCAGTTGAGATGAGCGAGGTTGAAGGTGCCGAGCGTGTGGAAGCGGAGGAGCGTCGAGGTGAGCGGCTCCGGGGCGATGATTCTCCGTATCCCGGCGAGAGAGAGCCCAAAGAGAGCGCCCGCACATGCTGCTCCAGCCGCGCCCCGGGAAGTTGCGCCTCGCCCATTTGCAGCGAGCCACGAACCTCCAGGTCCCCGCCGGTGAAGGCCGAAGAAGGCGAGTGCGCCGGCGGCGGAGAGACTCGCAGGCCACGCCACTGCTGAGGGACGGCCAATCCCTGCCATAACGATGCCGAAGGTCGGTACGGCCACCACAGCAGCGAGAGCAATAAAGCGCAGAAGGCGACGGGAATCGAGATGCGCGTGCAGCGCCCCGCCGGCCCGAAGCGCGCCATCCTGCGCCGGAGTGAATAGCACAAATTGCGGGCAGAAGCAGTACAGAACGAAGCGAGCGGCCATCACCACCAGCCCTAGTCCCAGGAGAGTGGTGAGAGGGGACGCAACCGAGCCCAACTGCTGAAACACGGGGAAGTACGAATGGTCCCAATCGAGCAGGCGGGGGATGGGCAGATGCGGGGCTATCTCCTGATACCCGGGGCCGTCTGGCTGGAGGATGTGAGGCGCGACGGCTAGCGAGAGCAGGACCAGTCCCAGGAATAGCCCTCCAAGTCCGAAGAGAGCCGCTCCGACAGCCGCGGTTGAGAAGAGCTTGCGACCAGGGAGCGCCTCGTCCGCGGTATCCGACTCGGCGGAATCCACGTCTTCCGATGCCGGCGCAGGGACGAGGGGCGGTTCCTCGGCGGTCTGGACGGTTTCAGTGGCCGGGAAAGCGTGTGCATCGTCGCTCAAAGCAGTCCACGCTCCTCCGCATAAGTGCGCTCGATTGCATCCAGGACATCCGCGTACTGTGACTGATATGCGATGGGAAGGTTCAGCCGCAGGCGGTCGAGGAGCGGCCGAGCGAGCCGCTGGCCAACGGCAGCCTGCGCGATCGGGTCGAGCTCAGCGCGGCGCTCGACGAATCGGCGGATCAGTCGGTACTCAGCCCGTGTCATCTGGTCGAGCCCCTGCAGGAGAGGCTGGTAGCGCGCCACCTCCGCAGGCGCTGCGCCTCTGGTTCTCGAGCCGAAGACTGTTCCGCCGGCCTCCACGATTACGATCGTACCGGCGGCGTAATCTCCGAGCCTGCGGTAGCTCGGGCTGACAAAGATCGTAATGAGCGCGGGAAGCCCGAAAAGCACAATCCCTGCGCCCCCGACCGGAATGATGCCGAAGTCCACGAACCGCAGGACGTTCCGCAGTACGCTGGAGGCGAGATTGATCGGGTAACCGCCACTGCGAATGACGCGCAGACCAAAAAGCCGCTTGCCGGGTGTGCGCCCTCCCCAGAGCATCTCGCAGATTACTGGATATGCGAATAGAATCGCAAAGATCCCGATGTAGCCGGCTCCCGCGATAATGCTCTCCATGCCGAGCGCACGCCCCGGGGCACGCAGCTTCTCGATCGTGAGACCGAAAGCGATGAGGATAACCGCCTGGATGAGAAGATCCGCAATGGCCGCGATGAATCGCGACGCAAACCCCGCGAGAACGTAGGTGACCGCAATATTCTCGGGCGTGACAATGGTCTCCGTCCGGCTCATTGGCGCGAGCTCCGCGCAGCACGGCTGCGGTCGGTCACGATTTGTGAGCCTCGCGCGGCTCCGCTCGCCGGGCCCGGTGGGCGCGTCCATCGCCATTGTGCTCTACGGAGATCGTCGGCTGCTGGGCGATTGGATTCGATGCGTTGCGCCACGCCCTGCCATCCTTCGCGAGCAGCGCGTCCGAGCCCGCTGGTCCCCAGGTGCCGGCGGCGTAGTTCGGGAAGGGCTGGAAGGGGCCTGTGGCCTTCCAGATGTCCAGGAGGGGCTCCAGCACGTTCCAGGCGATCTCCACGGCGTCGGCGCGATTGAAGAGTGTGGGGTCACCCTCCATGGCGTCGAGCAGCAGAGTCTCGTATGCTGTTGCCGGCTCCACCTTGAAGGCGTCCGCATAGGTGAAATTCATTTGAACCTGGCGCAGGTGCATCTCTGGACCGGGCGCCTTTGCGCCAAATCTGAGCGCGATACCCTCATCCGGCTGTATTCGAACCGTCAATACATTGGGCTCCATCTGATCCTCAGGCGAGAGGTGGAAGAAGAGATGGGGCACACGCTTGAACTGGATTGCGATCTCCGTCACTTTGCTCGGCATTCGCTTACCGGAGCGGAGGTAGAAGGGCACATCTGCCCAACGCCAGTTGTCGACCATCAGCTTCAGCGCCACGAAGGTCTCGGTGTTGGAGCGCGGGTCCACGCCCTCCTCGCGCCGATAGCCGGCAAGCGGGCCGTCGGGTGACGCGCCAGGGCCGTACTGCCCGCGCACCGCTGTTTCGGCCAGGTTCTCCGGGTTGATCGGGACGATCGCTCGCATGACATCGGCCTTGCGATCCCTTACACTCGATCCGCCGTATTTGACCGGCGGCTCCATGGCGACAATTGACAATAGCTGGAGCAGGTGGTTCTGGAACATATCGCGAAGACAGCCGGCCTCTTCATAGTAGCGCCCTCTGTGTTCAACACCAAGCGTTTCTGCCGCGGTAATCTGAACGTGGTCGATATACCGCCGATTCCAAATGGGCTCGATGATCGAGTTCGCGAAGCGAAACGCGAGAATATTCTGGACGGTCTCTTTGCCGAGGTAGTGATCGATTCGGTATATCTGCTCCTCTTTCAGCACTTTGTGAATGGAGGCATTTAGCTCGATCGCCGACTGGAGATCGTGACCAAACGGCTTCTCGATAATCACACGTGACCATGCGTCGCCGGACGCACCAGCGCTTCGCGCGAGCTCGTGCTCTCCAAGGCGGGAAACAATGTCCGCATAGAAGGAGGGAGGCGTTGCGAGGTAGAAGAGTCGGTTGCCAGGTCGTCCTTCGGCCTGCTCGAGGGCCTCGAGTCGCCGGCCCAGCTCCTTGTAGCCATCCGGGGAGAGGAAATCGGCTGTCAGATAGTAGAGATTTGCTGCGAACCGATTCCAGACTTTCGCGTTGAATGCGCTCGCTTCTGTCGATTCTCGAACGGCCTGCTCCATCGCCTTGCGGAACTCATCGTCTGACATCGGGGTTACGGCGAATCCGATTACCACGAAATCGCGAGGCAGCAGGTCTGCACAGGCAAGGTTGTAGAGCGCCGGAATAAGTTTGCGCTTTGTAAGATCGCCGGACGCGCCGAAGATGATGAATGCGTTGGACTCCTTCGGACGCTGCAGTAGCGTCTGGAGCGGGGTCGGGACCTGCGGAACTGTGGTCTCAGGATTTCCGATGGGATCCGGCGTCGATGTCATGGTGGGATGCATCCTTCCACGGCGATTGGGTGGAGCGAGACTACGTCCAATAGCGGACGGGCTGCTTCTTAGCCTATTCTACGCCAATGAAGATGCTCCTGTCTGCAAGGAGCTCGTTGGATTTGAGGAACCCATGGTTCGCCAGTTAATACTCATATTGCGGGCCGTCGCACCGCTCATTGTGGCATGGTGTGCGGTAGAGTACGAACCGCAGTTGACGAGGCTCGCGGGCGAGCGGCAGGCCATCCTGCCGCTTACCGCCTTTGTGGTGCTCGCGGCGGTTGTTCTCCCGATGCTGCGCCAGTCGCTGGTCATCGTGCTCTGTTACGGAGTGGCGTTTCTCGCGCTTCGCGATATCACCCGAGTGGGAATGGATCCGCTTCCTGCTGCGCTGAACTACGACTTTATCGATCAGGCCCGTCCCACGGTTCTTGTACTCACTGCGGGGCTCGCTGCAACCGCGGCCGTCGGGGAGACTTTCAGGCCCGGGGCAATCTGGGCGCGCCGCTGCTACTTTGGCGCAGCCGCGCTCTACTTTACGGGGATCGGGGCGGTTCACTATGGCAAGTATGGCTCGGTTCAGGCGGTTCTCCTGCTGCTAACAGGCCTTACCGCGCTCCTGGGATGTATATTTGCCCCCATGTTCACCCTCTTGGACGAACCGCAGGGAACGACTGTTGATCCGGACAACCTTCCGGACACCGTCGTTCAGGACCGGGTAGATGCTGCCCACCGCCGCACCCTCATCAGCAACGAGTGGCATGAACCGGATGATACGCCACCGGTAGATATGACGACTCAGGGACGGCCTGATGCCTGATTCAGCCCTCCCCGATATCTGCGAGCCCGCCCGCTTCTTGACGGCTTTTGGCGGGTATGATAACATGTGATACTACGCGAAAGGCACGCAGCGAGAGAATTACCTGACCGTTTGTCCACCCCTCCCCCCAGGCAGGTGCGTGACAACATGATTCGGGATGAATCTCAGCACACGAGAGGGCCGGAGGGAACAGGGGCTGCGGCTGCAGCGCGCCGTTGAGCGAGCGGGGCTCTCTATCGAAGAGCTTGCCGGCCGCATCGGTTGTTCACGCGCCCTGATCTATCAATACCTTTCCGGCAGCACGCTCGCACAGCCCGACAGACTTCAGAATATCGCGCGCGAGTGCGGAGTCAGCCTCACCTACTTCTACGCCGCCGACGATGAGGCGGGGGACGCCCCCGCGCAGCGGGATGCACAGGCCGGTCCTGCGGCGATCTCTCCGGATGGACCGGAGAGCATGGCCCGGCTCAACGTCCTCGATGCCCTCGCCCGCGCTCAAGCCCAGCCCCCCGACTACCGCGCACTCGCGAATACCTCTGAGCTGATCATCGCCGCTGCTCAGTCCGCGGGAGAGTCCGCGCTTGAGTGCGCAGGCTTGCTGAGGCTGGGAACAGCGCGCCTCAACCTTTCGGAGTATGCGGAGGCTGCGCGCGCACTGCAGAAGGCGCTTACTCTGGCGATCGAGAGCGGCGATCGCTCCTCGGAGAGCGCAGCCCGCCAGAGCCTCGGTAAAGCGCTGGTGCTGCTCGG
>JBBRJW010000099.1:0-7716 GCA_038218705.1 Chthonomonadales bacterium
CCCGCAAAATCGCGGCCGACTACTGACGAGTTGACCCGCCCCCCTTCGAAGAGAAGGTTCGCAAACGCGCCGGAGAAGCACTGGACCATTATGATCGTTACCGGGGTCTCCTGCGGCAGCCTGGCCAGCTCGCGGGCCAGGTCGGAAACAGCAAGCCCTTGCGACTTGCCCCAGAGGTCGTAGACGTTATTCTGATGGTCGCCGCCATCCGGGCTGCCGTGCCCCGTAAAGTAGAAGAGCATCGGATCCACGGAACGCGATTTGTCGGCCGCTGCCTCGCTGATCAGCCGGGTGATCTCGCTCTTGCGGCTTGCGCCGTCGATGTGTAGGGACGCGTCCGGCTTTCGATAGAACTCAGCCGCCGATTGCGCTCCATCCGCGCCATACAGCAGCGTCGAAAGCAGTCGCTCGCCGTGGCTCAGGTCTCTGGCGCTCCCCTCGGTGAGGACCGTGGCGGAGTTCGGATTGCCGTCCGCGAATAGTGTCTTGCGGCTCACTCCCGGCGGAAGCAGCTTGCACACATAGCGCACATTGCTCTCGATGGCGACCTGATTGTACTCCTGCGACGGGCCACCTCCCACAATAACCACCCGAAGCGGCCGGGTGTTTGCTCCCTGGCCGGCGAGGGCAGGAGAGACAATACCAGCTGCGGCAATTACGCAGGAGAGGAGGGAGCGCCAGCGAGAGCGCTTCAGTCCGCACAGTGAGAACATGTGGCACTCCTTTCGAGCTGGCAGTTCCCGTGCGGGATACGAGCGGCCCGGCCCTGTCTGGCCTTGTACGAAACCGACGTCGGAAACGGTTCCAGTTTCGCGCCGATCAACTATGCGTGAGGTCCACATCTGGCCCGGACGAGTCGACCTTGTCGCCCCGGCCCGTGGCCGCGCCAAGATCCGCGCCAGAGTGTGCGCGAGCCTCTGCGGCGTCCGCGGAGAGAGACTTGGCTTCGAAGTCGGCCGCGATCTCAGCTCCAGCCAGAAAAATCACCATGGAGTAGTATGCCCACACCACGAGGATCACAAGCCCGCCGAGTGGCCCATACAGCCGGTCGTAAGAATGTGCGCGCGAGAGATATGCTCCGAACCCCAGAAGTGTCAGCTGCCACACCACGCCCGCGACCAGTGCGCCGCGGACCGCAGATCGCCAGGGCACGGCCCTGGCCGGGAGAACCTGATAAAGAAGCCCGAATAGCACGGTAACGATAATCGTCGGCACGATGGCCAACGCTGCGCGCGCCAGTATGCCCTCAACGTGACTGGGGAGGTACGGAACGACGTAGCGTTGAAGGTAAGCGAGCAGCGCGAGAGCTGCGAGGTTGCATCCGAGGAGGACCATTGAGGCGAGGGACGCACCAACCGCTACAAGCCGCTGCTTAAACCAGTGTCGATCCTCCGGCACGCCCCAGATGATGTTCATGGCAGGCTGCATGGCGAGAAACGCCTGATGGCCTGCATAGATGAGGCCCACGATTCCGACGATGCCAATGAGATGACGGTCCCGAAGCACCCTTGTGAGGAGGTTCCCGGCGATCGTCGCAAGGGCCGCGTTCTGCGGCGTATATCCTCGGATGGCCTCGAGTACATCGTGAAGCGCCTGGCTCCGCCCGCCCAGAAAGAATCCGAGCCCGGCGACACCGACGATGAGGAGCGGAACCAGGGAGAGGAGGAGGCAGTATGCGCATGCGCACGCCATCAGACTGCACTGATGGGTCGCGTAGGCGTCACCCAGGCGCCGGACGTAGCAGCCGACCTGGCTGAGTCTGTCGCGCCGTCGCGACGCTATGTCGCATTCGGAAAGACCGCTCAGGCGTGCTGCGAGACGGTCGCGCAGGCCGCCCGTGCTGGGACGGCTGCCATCGTCCGGTTCGTCCATCTCGGGCACCGTCCTCTCTTACCGTTCCACCGCCGGATTGGGCCGGACTCCCTACAGTAGTTCGCGCAGCTTCTCGACGACGCATGCGAGCGCTTTGCCACGGTGGCTGATGGAATTCTTCTCCTCGGGCCGAAGCTCGGCCATATGCCTCCCCAGCTCCGGGACGAGGAACAGCGGATCGTACCCGAACCCGTTGGCGCCCTTGAGCTCGTGCGCCACTCGTCCTTCGCACGTGCCAATGCACTCGGCCTCCCGGCCATCCGGGCAAGTGATCACCACTGCGCACTGGAACCGGCACGTTCGCTCGGACTCGGTTACCGCCCGCATTCGGTCCAGAATGTTCGACATCTTCACCGGGAAGGGCGTATCCTCGCCGAGGAAGCGGTGCGACTTAACCCCGGGAAGCCCCTGCAGCGCATCGATCATAAGGCCGCCATCGTCTGCGATAGCAGGTATCCCGCTGAAGGCCGCCGCCGAGCGGGCCTTCAGCCGAGCATTCTCAAGGAACGTCGCACCGGTCTCCTCAACTTCAGGGGCGTTCGCATAGGAGTCAAGCATTACCAGATCAAGATCAAGCCCGGCCGCCGAGAGAATCTCGGCCATCTCCCTGAGCTTGCCCTGATTGGTCGTTGCAATGAGCAGCCTCCTTGTCTCGCTTCCTGCCATCAAGTTGCCTCCAGAGCCGCGCGCTGCAGTTCGAAGAGCTCATCGAGCCCACCCTGTGCGATATCGAGCAGCCTGTTCAGGCGGGCGCGGTCAAACGGCATGGTCTCGCCGGTGCCCTGTACTTCGATGTAGCGTCCCTTATTCGTGGCGATGACGTTCATGTCGACAGCACACCGATGGTCCTCCTCATAACAGAGGTCGAGCAATTCGTCCGACCCAACGACGCCCACGCTGATGGCGGCCACCTGGGAGGTCAGCGGGATCCGGCTGATCTGTCGGGCCTCAACCATATGTCGGCAGGCTTGCGCCAGCGCCACGTACGCGCCGGTCACCGAAGCGCAGCGCGTTCCACCGTCGGCCTGAATCACGTCACAGTCAATCCAGATCGTCCTCTCACCCAACACCGGCATCTCAACGATCGTACGGAGGCTCCGCCCGATCAATCGCTGAATCTCCATAGTCCGGCCGCCGGGGCCCCCCTTGGTCTCGCGTGGGGAGCGGGTGTTGGTTGCGCGCGGCAGCATGCCATACTCAGCAGTCACCCAGCCCTGCCCCTGCCCCTTTAAGAAGGGCGGCACACGCTCCTCGACCGAGGCAGTACAGATCACCTTGGTGTTGCCCATCTCAATCAGGCACGAGCCTTCTGCCTGCGGCATAAAGCCCTTTGTTATCCGCGCCAGCCGCATCTGTGCCGAGCCGCGCCCATCACCTCTCGCCATATGATTCTCCGTCCTCATCACCAAGAGATACTGATTCCGCCCACAGGGGTTCGCACTCCGCGCCACAGTTCCGTGTCCGTTGTGCCATACGGTGCGAAGCCTGCTTCCGTGCCCACCGCCGGGGCGTCAGACCTGCGCTGGCGCACTCTGGTAGCGCTCGTCCAGCTCCCGGACGTCCGGACACTTCCCATCGCGAGCCATTGCGAGCTCCAGGGCCGCGCCGTGCCAGGAGGCCCGCAGCACGGAGGAGATCGTTGGCAGGTCCGGGAGCAGGTCGAGCTGAAGCCGAAAGTGAGCCGGATCACCCGTCGTAGAGAAGCAGGCCGACGGCGGCGAGACATGGGCGCGAAGCAGCTCCTCATGCCGGAGCGTATCCGCCATCCGCACGGCTGCAATCTCGGAAGGGTCTACAAAGCACATCTCCGGCGCAGCAGCCTGAAGAAGTGGAAGCAGAAAGGGATAGTGGGTGCAGCCGAGCACAACCGTATCGACGCGTGCTGCACGAAGTGGGGCGATAGCGAGCTCAATGGCGGCCCCGGCTTCCGCAGAGCCCGTCTCACCCGCCTCCACCAGCGGCACAAATCCCGGGCACGCAACCTCAAAGACCTGGGTGTCGGGCGCGAGCCGGTGAATTGCCCGCGTGTATGCCCTGCTTCGCGCCGTTCCCTCCGTCGAGAGTACGCCGACGCGACCCACCCGGGACTCGTGTGCGGCCGCCTGCGCGCCGGGGCCGATAACGCCGAGAACGGGCACGCCAGGATGGTTCTCCCGGGCACTCTCGAGCGCCGTCGCGGTGGAGATGTTGCAGGCCATTACGATGGCCTTGCAGCCCTGGCGCACCATCGCATCCACGATGGCGCATGCGAATGCCCGCACTTCGTCCAGAGGGCGGCCGCCGTAAGGTACGTGCGCCTGGTCGGCAAGGTAGAGGACGTTTTCAAACGGGAGTTGGCGCCGCAGCTGACGGAGTACCGTGAGGCCGCCGATGCCCGAGTCGAAGACGCCTATCGGCGCGCTGCGTCGAGCTTCGCTCAATGCGCTGCTCCGCCATCGATCGGCTTCGGTGCTTGAACATCGGAGTCACGGCTTCGCTCGTCACGCACGCGGAACGGAGTGTTCCAGTCGGTCGCCTGGCTATCGAACGGAGCATCCTCCACCGTGACACGCATCTGCTCTATTTCGGGAAAGCGGGCCAGTGTGCGCCTCAGCAGTTTTTGCGCTTCCGACTCGGTGGCCTCGCCACTGTTCGCGAGCGATGCAAATGCCCGATTGAAGTCGAGTGTCGCAACATGGCCGCGCACAATGATGGAGCGCAGCGCAGTTCCAGGCGGAAAGGGCCGGTTGTTGAGATGCGCGGCGATTGCCGCTTCCATGGAATCCCGAACGTGACTCCGGGGCGCAATCGTCGCGACGGAGGTTGGCGGTGCAGGCGGCGCGACAGCCGGGGGAGGATTGGTTACGAGTGGCGCAGCCGCATGGTTGCAGCCAGCCGCGGCTACGGTCGCCAGCACAAGCGCCGGTATGGTCAATTTCGATCGCATAGATTAGGTTTCTTCGCCCGGCGGTGCAGCCAGCGACTCGCGGTCCGCAGAGGGAGTCGTGTGCTCGCGCGCTATTCTGTCCGGCGCAGCCGGCCGAGCTCGTTATCGCCAGAATCGGTCGGCGGGGCAGTCGCCGGCTCCGCTGAGCTGTCCGGCGCCACAGGAATCGTTCGGTCCGACGACGGCCCGTCCTCTATGTAGCGCCGCAATCCTTCGCACATAGCGCTGGCCACACGGGTCTGGAAGTCGGGTTCGATCAGGTGACGCCGGTCGTTTGAGTTATTGATGTACGCGACCTCGCAGAGTATCGCCGGGCATGAGCATGTCCGCAGTACGGCGAGGCCACTCGCATAGAGAATACCATCAGAAAGGGCTCCACGGCTAGGCAGACCTGTAACCGAGCTAACTGCCTCCTGCACACAGACGGCCAGAGCGCGACAGTTGGGCTCGCTCATGTGATAGTAGGTGCTCGTGCCCGAGGCGGAATTCGGCGACCCATTGGAGTCGTTGTGAATGGAGATGAAGAGATCGGCCCCGATCTGGTTCGCTAGCTTCGGGCGGTCGTAGAGCGGTACATCTACGTCACGATCCCGCGTGAGGACCACCCGCGCTCCACACGCCTCCAGCGCCGAACGGAGGCGCAGCGCGAGCGCAAGCGTAATGTCCTTCTCATAGAGAACTGCGCCGCTCCCGTGGCCGGATGCCCCCGTCGCCACGCCGCCGTGCCCCGCGTCGACCACGATGAGCTTGTCGGCGAGAGAGCCGGTGGCATTGCGGGGAATCCGCAGTTGGAGCACCAGGCGGTTGTCCTCTTCTTGAACGGTGTAGCCTACCACACGGTTCATATCCAGCGTGACACGGGTAGTCGGCGGCGTGTCGGGCAGTACCGAGGCGTGGATAGCGCTTACAAGGCGGTGCGAGCAAGTCTTGTCCGCCATCTCGCCCTCGGGAAGGTTAAGGATCGCATTGTTGAGATCGATAACCAGCTGGTTCGCGCCCTGAGCATAGTGCACGAAGGAGTGGACCCTTGCCGTGGTCGCAATACTGACCCGGAAGTCGCTGTCGCTATCCGTGGCAAAGCCAACCCCTTTCACTTCACTGGGAATCGTGCTGCGGCTCCAGTCACCCCGTGCGGGCGGTGAGCCTCGCCGCGACGCGCGCGGAGATTGAGCGCGCGAAGCGGGCACGGGATCCGGATGACCCGGCTGAACAGTAATTCGAATGCCGTTATTGAGAACGGAGCTCTCGGTGGACTGAACACCCGCCGCCCGTCCGGCCGTCGCCTTTGGCGCGCTCGCAATTTGTGAAGCGATAGGCCGGCGACCCGCCTTAAGCCCGGAGTGCTGTACTCCGACGACGACCAGGACGGTCGAATTGGCCGCCGAGTCGCATGGCTGAAGAGAGAATCCGTCCTCCGTCTCGACCACAATTCGGGCGACATCGCGAGTGTTCTGGCCGGTCCGCACTTTCAGCACATGCTCGTCCGATGCGGCAGACGGCGGCCGAAAGTTATCCGCGACTTCCGCGCCAATGCAGTCGAGGTAGCCACGAAGCGGATTTGAGCCCCGGATAACGCGCGAGTGGAACGGCACTGGAAAGGAAGTGGTGACCCGCAGCGCGCCCCGCTCGATGTGTGCATCGGTTACTCTGGCGAGCAGGTAGATACGCACCCCGGCTGCTGGCGGGCCGGTTCCGATCGCTTTCTGCTCCAGATCGCCCCGCGCAACGGTGCCGTCAACCGCCTGCGCAAGGTCGGACAACGCAATCAGCGAACGGCCGTCGACCTTCGTCAGGGCGATTTCGCGGCGACGGACGCCGCCCTGCCAGATCGTCACAGCGTCGGAATGGCTGCCGCGCCGAGCCTCTGCCCCGGCCGCCGTGATCGCCTGCAGTGGCACGTACACCTCATTGCCATCGGCCAGTGCCGGTCCTCCTGCGGTAACCTCGCGGCCGGCGATCAGGAGTTTCACTGGAACCGGCGCTGCCTGGACCACGCACGAGAAGAGAGAGACGCCAAGGATCATAAGTGCGCTGAGTCCGCATCGCGCGCGGGTCGAAGAGGAACTGGGGATAAGCTGCACGGAGTCCACCTGCCTTTGCCGGTCTACCTGGGACGAACTACAAGTCTCGAGTAAGCAGCGAAGCGGCGCACGCAGAGCGCGCCCGCCGCTGGCCCGGTTGGGGGAACCGGTCGTACAGTAAGAGTACAGGGTTCAGTATATCGGAAACCTGTAAAATTGTCCACCCGTGATTCTTCAAACGGTCGTCATACTATGTCGGACGCCTACCACATGAAAAAGTGACATCCCAGAGCAGAGAGCGCGCCGCGTACGGCCCAGGTGCTCAGCAGGAGCGCGAGCACGGACTGCATGGAACGCATGGTCGAGGCGCGCTGCAACAGGCGAGCGTGTGCTTCGCGGGCAGGAGCCCAGCCGCCCGCCAGCCAGAGCAGTGAGGCGACAATTGCCAGTAGCGCCAGCCCAATTCCCAGCGGGTGATATCGAAACGAGAGGCCGGGATTGCCTTGAAGCAGCGCTTCCAGGCTCCTGCTCATGCCGCAGCCCGGGCAGGGAATCCCGGTCGTGGCCCGGAACACACACGGGAAGCCAGTGCCGGGATGCCGGGATGCGACTACGACTGTGCCAATGAGGGCCGTCGACGCCAGTCCCGATGCGTGACGGCCTATCTCGAGCGCCCGCGGCGAAAGCGTTTCGTCGATCACCCTCGTGACCGACGCCCCTGGTTCTCGAACAGGTAGAGTCCGCTCTTGCCGGGGCAGACGAGGTCGATGTCGCCGTCCTTATCGATGTCGATGGCGTGCACTTGCAGCCCGGTCCCGGCGGTCCCGGGGGGGAAATCCTTCATCGCGTCGCGCTCGGGGCCTTTCTCCGGGGCGTCCTTGGCGGGCTCGCCCTGGA
>JBBRJW010000100.1:0-7694 GCA_038218705.1 Chthonomonadales bacterium
CGGAACCAGCGGGCAAAGCGCTCTGTATCGCTTCGGCGGGCATCGGCATAGTCTCGGACCGTTCCCGCTCCGAAGAAACAGGTCAGCATGGAGCCAATCTGGTTTATGGTGACGTCGACACCGGCTCCACTGGCCGCGCGGCGCATCGCCGCGGCGATACGCTCCCCGCGCGCATCGAGCTCTGCGTAGAGAGCCTGGCCGCCGTCGAGAAGCGCTTCGAGCGTGGCGATCCCGGCACGCGTGGCGAGCGGATTGCCGGAGAGGGTTCCGGCCTGGTAGACCGGACCGATCGGAGCAACCGAGGCCATCACGTCTGCACGCCCCGCATACGCGCCCAGCGGCAGCCCCCCTCCCACGATCTTGCCCAGCGCGGTCATATCCGGCGTCACCCCGTACAGCTCCTGCGCGCCACCTGGCGCAAGCCGAAACCCGGTCATCACTTCGTCAAAAATGAGAAGTGAGCCGTGGCGCTTCGTGATCTCGCGCAGGCCTTCCAGGTATCCCGGAACTGGCGTCACGCATCCCATATTGCCGGCCACGGGCTCCAGAATCACGCAGGCGAGCTCGCTTCCGCACTGCTCGAAGAGCGCTTCCACAGATTCGAGGTCGTTGTACGGCAGAGTCAGCGTGTCCCTGGTGATCGAGGCGGGGATACCAGCGCACTCTGGAAGCCCCAGCGTGGCGACTCCCGATCCGGCGCGCGCCAGAAGAAAATCCGCGTGCCCATGGTAGCAGCCCTCGAACTTGAGGATCTTGTCCCGCCCTGTAAACCCCCGGGCCACCCGGATAGCGCTCATCGTGGCTTCCGTGCCGGACGATACGAGCCGCACGCGCTCGGCCGATGGAACCGCGCTGCAGATCAGCTCCGCAAGGCGCACTTCGAGCTCCGTAGGAGCGCCAAAGGTAGCGCCCACCGTTATCTGCTCGGTAACGGCGGCAACCACGGAGGGATGGCAGTGTCCCAGAATAAGTGGGCCCCAGGATCCGATGCAGTCCAGGAAGCGGTTTCCGTCTGCGTCGATCAGGTGCGCCCCTTCGCCCCGCACCATAAACAGCGGGTCGCCCCCGACCGCGCGAAATGCTCGAACAGGGGAGTTCACCCCGCCGGGGATTACCTGCTCCGCCCTGGCGAACAGCTCCCTGGACCTGCTGTGATTCATCCGAGAACGCTCCCATCCGTCAATCTGTTCATTCATCCACCCCATTGTACCGGTCTGCGGCGCGCGCTCGCAAGGACGGCGCTCTTACGAGGCCCGCTCGAAGTCGATGAATCCCTGTTCGATGTCGGTGAAGACGAGGCGGACGCGAACTCTATCCCCGACATCGAGCCCATGCGCGCCACTCACAACACGGCCCTCCACGACAGGCTTCAGCGCCCGTACATAGCAGCCGCGCTCCGACGCGCCCGTGACGATCGCATCGAAGACCTCGCCGATTCGGTGTGCGAAGAGCGATGCAACCGCGGATTTGCGAAGGCGGCGCTCCACCTTGCGAGCCGCGCTCTCTCGCTCGGTGCAGCGCGCGGCGATCTCGGCGAGCTCGCTCGCGGAGTAGGGCGGGGAATCTCCGGCGAGGATCGCCTTCACCTGGCGCTGAATCACCAGGTCCGGGAATCGCCGGTTCGGGGCGGTCGAATGGGTATACCGATCTGCGCCAAGGGCGAAGTGAACCTGGGATTCCCCGGGCATCACTACCCGATAGGAGCCAGGGCCCATCAGCTTCATCACCGCGAGCGATAGTTCGCCAAATTCGTGCGGGTTCGATCGCAGCTGCCGCTCCAGGAAACCCGCGAGGGCCTTCGAATCGGGTTCCGTAGGGAGGTGGTCGCCCTGTGCAGATGCGATTTCGCGTATGCGGGGCCACCGGGCGGGGGCTGCAACCACTCGCTGAATGGTTGGCGCGCCATTTGAGTGCAGATAGTCTGCCAGTGCGGTGTTGGCCGCGATCATCAGGTTCTCGATGAGGAGGCGGGCCGATCCTCGGCTCTCCGCCCTCACATCGACCACTGTTCCATCTCGGATGACAGGCACCGGATCGCTGCGCTCAAAGTCGAGGGCTCCCTCCAGCTTCCGGCGCGCCAGAATCCGCTTTGCCGCCTCCCACTGCAGGTTCAGCTGCGCCTCCACTTCAGGACTCGCCGCTGCCGGAGTACGATTCTCGAGCCACTCACTCACGTCCTCGTAATTGAGGCGAGCCTGGTTGCGGACAATTGCCCGGAAGATACGCGTGTTGTGGGTGTGGCCAGAGCGATCGACATCGATCTGGGTCACGACAGCAAGGCGAACCTGATTCTCGAGAAGCGATGTAGCACCTGCAGAGAGCGCATCGGGCAGCATGGGAAAGGTGGCTACGCCGGCGTAGACCGACGTAGTGTTCTGACTTGCGTGCATGTCGATCGGCGACCCGGCAGGCGCCATCGCATCGACATCGGCAATGCCGATCCGCAGCCGGATAGAACCCCCGGCAATCTCTTCCGCCGCCTCTATCTGGTCGAGATCGCGCGACTCGGGGTTGTCGATGGAGGACCATTCGAGGGCTTCCAGTGGCTCCGCGCCGGGCGTGTCCGACGTTGAGGGGGGAGGGGATTGCGCGGCTCGATCCGCTTCGGCAAGCGCTTCGGGCGAGAACGTGGGCTCAAATCCAGCTTCGCGGACGGCGCGCGCCGCCAGCGCGCGCAGGTCGTAGGGCTCGTGGGCGATGGTCATATATCGGCTCCATTTCGGAATTACCGGTAGGAAAACGGCCGGCGACCGTGTAACAGTCTGTCGGAACGGCTGCGCCCCCTTGCCGGGCATTGCTAACCGAATATTCGCCGGCAGGGCACCCTCGGACCTGCCGGACAAGGAGACCGTCCGATGCCAATTGTCGACATGCCTCTCGATCAGCTCCGCCAGTACCAGGGGCGCAATCCGCGCCCGGACGACATTGATGCGTTCTGGGAGAGCGGGCTCGCAGAGATGCGGGCGGTAGACCCGCAGGTCGAGCTTCGGCCCTATCCCCTGAAATCCTCCTTTGCCGAGTGCTACGACCTCTTTTTCACCGGGGTCGGCGGCTCGCGCATCCACGCAAAGTTCCTGCGGCCCCGCCTCATCCAGGGGCGAATCCCGGCCGTGCTGCAGTTCCACGGCTACTCTGGAAACGCTGGCGACTGGTGTGACAAGCTCAATTTCGTTAGCCAGGGGTTTGCGGTGGCAGCGCTGGATTGCCGCGGGCAGGGCGGACTCTCCGAGGATCGAGGAAGTGTATCCGGGAACACGCTGCGAGGACATATAATTCGTGGGCTCGAGCATGGGCCCGAACAGCTGCTCTATCGGCAGATATTTCTCGATACCGCCCAGCTTGCATCGATCGTCATGGGCATGCCCGAGGTGGACGCGGGTCGCGTAGGGGCCACCGGCGGCTCCCAGGGCGGTGGACTGACGCTCGCGTGCGCTGCGCTTGAGCCGAGGATTAAGCTCGCAGCGCCAGTGTTTCCGTTCCTGTGCGACTATCGCCGTGTCTGGGAGATGGACCTCGCTGTCGCCGCCTACGAGGAGCTGCGAGCTCACTTTCGGACCTTCGATCCCCTGCATAAGCGGGAGGAGGAGATCTTCACGCGCCTCGGGTACATCGACAACCAGCATCTTGCCCACCGAATCCGCGCAAAGGTACTCATGCTCGTGGGACTGATGGATACGGTTTGCCCGCCCTCAACCCAGTTCGCGGCCTACAATAAGATCACATCGCAGAAGGATCTTGTCATCTATCCGGACTTCGGGCATGAGGGGCTTCCCGGCAGCTCCGACGTGATATTTGACTTCCTGTCCGAGCTCTGATTACCTGAAGTGACGAGCGTAAGATCGAGCGCGCCAGCCGACGATGAGCGGCTGGCGCCAGCCGCTCAGGGCGCGGCGACCTTCCAGAGCGTGTTGTTGCGAACGAAGCTAATGTGCTTGCCGTCCGGCATCCATCGCGGGATCGCTGCTTCTGTGTTCGCGTCCATCTCGCTCTCGCGCGGAAAGAGGCCGAGAAGCTTGAGATCGCGGCCGTCGGTTCCGCTGGTCCAGATTCCAAATTGGCGGTTCCTGTTGCTCGGTGGAGGCAATCTGAGCCATTGTCGAATATGAGACATTATGGGAGAGCTGTCGGTCCCCAGATCGACTGCGGATACGTACCAGAGGACGCGGTCTCCAGTTGGGGACATGCTGATGTAGCCGTCCACGTCTGTCGAGGTTAGGGAAGGCTTGGGCCACTCCGAGGCGGCCGGCGGTACGGGGAACTGCATTCGCCGACGGCGCAGCAGACTGGCATGTGGGCCAGTGCTCCACTCCACGAACTTTAGGCCCTGCCATTTTGCCCCCGAAGGGTCGTCTCCCGGATCGTGACTTTCACCAACATAGAAGGCGTTGCACCGAGGTGTGAATAACATCTCGCCGTCGATGCTGATGGCATGGGAGCTGGAGGTCACGCCGAGCAACTCACCCACTCTTCTCGGGTTGTATCCTGATTCCAAAGTGCCGGGGACTTTGTCCTCTGGCAGATTGGCGGACATCGTGGCCACAGCAATTCGGTTCAAGCGCCAGACGCTCATCGATCCTTTGCCGTCAGTATTCCCCGAGAGAGTCAGCCAGCCGGAGCTGTCGGGAAGCCAGGCCGGGTTCACAAAGTCCAATCCTCGCCGTCGGAGCGATCTCGTCCCATTGATCTCGTCGATCTGCCAGTCCTTTGATCCTCCCGTCCAGAGCAGCCATCGACCATCTGGCGACACAAGACCATTAGAAAGATGCCCTGACTGCTTGTCCCACCGTGGTTCGGGCCGCTCACTTTTGGTAGCTATGTCCAGTCGCACTGCCGAGGTACTCCATTCGGCCAGGTTTCCTGGCACGTCACCGAGCGAAGGACTAATGAGCCGCGTGGTAGCCCGAGAACGGAGCAGCTCGTGTTCGGATAGCCAGACGTAGTCGATCGAGTCGTTCCGCCCGATTTCCAGGGGCGTTAGCCAGCCACGGGTCGAGGCCACGGCCGTGGCATGGGCGAGCACCATTGGCCCGGTTGGCTCCTTAGAGCGTCGGGACAGCCGATGCACCTGAAAGCCGACCAACGTCAGGCCAACCAGACTGGCGACCAACAGACCCTTCCGGTTAAGATAAGCGTTCACATCTCCTCCAAACTGAGTTTGGGCACCCACTGCGTTCAGGGCGCGGCGATCCACGAGAGCATTGTGTTGCAGGAAAACTGCGTAGGCGCACGCCGCGCCGGGCACCGGCGCGGCCCACGTAACACTCAGCCCGCCGATGTCGCATGATTATGCTGTCTTATAATGCGCGAACTTCGTGCAATATCCTTCTTATAGCACACGATTCTCTGGAATTAGTTGGCAGTCTTGGAGGGCGCCATCTGGCAGCTCGCTCGGAGTTTGGGCCTCACCAGTCCGCGTACGCGGCAGCTGCCCGGGTGCACGAGCGCGCCTGGAGTCTCGTAAGCGCCATGCCGACCAGCGTCCGGCCTGCGGCCCAGATCGTCGAGCCGGCGCTCGAGCTGGCGCTCCATTACCGCTCCGTGCCCCGGTCTCCTCTGCCGCCCCGCAGGCGGGCTGCGGCTTTGTGCCGGCGGCGGCCCTCCCTCCGCAAGCGCCCCTGCGAAAGCCGCAGCAGGCGAGAGCAAACTCTGTAGGCTGCGCGCGACTTGCGCCCCTCCCACCGAGAGGGAGAAACTCGCGCCGCCCCCTTTCCGACAAGCGCGCAAGCAGGAAGCGTGACAATGCGCGAGAAGCCAGGCGCGCGACCGAATCCGGAATGGGGGAGGGAGGTTAAGCAGGCGCGCTCATGGGCGGGAAGGCTTGCCGGAAAGGGGGTAGACAGGCGCTGTAATGGGCCAGAATCAGGCGATTAACTGCCGCATCGTGCTCAATCTAGTACGTCTGGATCCTGGTTCTAAGCGCAGGAAGAGGGACAGGTAGAACCGGGCTACCTGAGAAACCGCTTATCTCGGCGACGTACTCACGATTCAGATGCTGTCTCCCTGCTCGCGGACACAGGGCAGGCGCCTCCTGATTCAGGAGCAGGTGTTCGAGGGTTGTATTCTCCCAGCCTGCTTTTGGTCCGTGTGTCTTGATGCCTGCCCTGGTGGTCTGGTCACGCTTCAGGAGGTCGAGGGACACATACCTGTGTGCGGCCAGGTTCTGCGGTTTCCTTGCGAACGCGGAAGTCGTCTTCGTCGAAGGAGAAGTGCTCGCCTGCAGAAGGGGAGTGACTAACTCTATTCTTCCACCGAGGACCCGCTGGCCCCCAGTGGCGGTTCAAATCTCGACGCCGGGAGGTAACGAAAGAAGGGGCGATCGCCATTGGCCGCGATCGCCCCCACTCTGTTTGCCCGTGGCATGAGGAGCACCTTCAGGCAAACAGAAACCGGCGGTATGCATCCGTCACGAGCGGCATCAGCACATCACTGGTAATCGGTTTGATCACATAGCCGCTCACACCGAGATCCGAGGCCGTCTGCTGGGTCGAGGAATCGGAGAAAGCAGTGAGCATTACTACGCAGACACGGTATTGCTCCATGATCAGCCGGGTTGCCTCCGAACCATCCATGATCGGCATCCGAATGTCCATCAAGACCAGATCTGGCCGCTCTCGCAGCACCACATCGACACCATCCTGGCCATTGAACGCTGTGCCTACTACGTCCAATCCGGCTCGCTTGAGCGCCCTTCGAAGCTGCATCTGCGTAACGCCTTCATCCTCGCAGATTACGACGCGACGCCCCACTAACATGAGTTCGTCCTCCTGAGAGCTCATCGGCACTTCGGTCGGACGGAGGCCGCTCCGGGAAGACGATCTCGACTCGAGCGTGTGTTCGCAGGTAGGTGCACCGGACATTTCGGAAGTGACATCCGTCCTGGAGATCGCTGCGAGCGAGGGCCGTGACGAGCTCCAGTCCGACATTTGAATACTGGTTCGGGGCAAACCCTTCAGGGAAGCCCGGGCCTGCATCCTCGACCGCGAACGTGATTGTTCCATGCTGTTCAAATACTTCGACGTGAATAGCTTGATGGCATTCTTCCTCCCCGGTAGGTTCATATAGTTCACAGTGTTTCGACGCACTGTTCATAAGCTCATTGGCGGGCAACGTCGACGTGGTTGCGTCCCTGATTGTAAGGCATAGGGACGCCTGGTTCTGGCGGGATAAGCGGCCCTGCAAACTTGTACGCTTCGACCCTGTAAGCAGTTCCGAGCGGTTTGTTATCACGGGCGCAATATCCACGTCTCCGACACGCCTAGCTCGAAGTCGGGTTAGCGGCATCGAGGGCACTGTGCCGGCGCTATCGTTCTTGCCGTCCGCTCCGTGGTAGTCCGCGTACCATCGGCCATACAGTCGAGACGGTCGGCTGGCCGTGTCCGGGCCGATTTCATGCTGCCGTCAGCCGCACAGGCCCGGGAGCGCGGTCGCGAGTGCGGGGGCGAGGATTAGTCGCCCCTGCCTCCACGCGCTGACGCTGGCCTCGCCAGCGGTCAACTGACTGCCCGTTTCGCACCTACGATTGCGTCCGCAACGCGTGCAACGCGAGCCATCTCACGAACATCGTGTACGCGGACGATAGCCGCGCCCGCCTCGATTGCAAATGCTACGACTGCGGCTGTGCCCTCCACGCGCTCGTCGGGAGGGAGGTCGCCGAGGACGCGACCGATAAATGATTTGCGAGAGGGGCCGACGAG
>JBBRJW010000101.1:0-7688 GCA_038218705.1 Chthonomonadales bacterium
GATGGCCCTGCTGGCTGGTGACGCGCTGCTGGCGCTCGCATTCGAGCTGATCGCGAATGCCCCCGGCGTGCCCGCTGAGCGGCTGCTGCCCACCATCCAGCTTGTCGCGAGAGCCTCGGGCACCTGGGGCATGGTTGGCGGCCAGGTGGTCGACATGGAGAGCCAGGGCCAGGAGACCAGCCACGAGACGATCCGCTACATCCACGCTCACAAGACCGGCTCGCTCCTTACCGCCTCCGTCCTGGCGGGCGCAACCCTGATGGGAGCCAGCGCTACGCAGATGGCCTCGCTCCGCGCCTACGGCGAGCACGTTGGCCTCGCCTTTCAGATAGCGGATGACATTCTGGATGTTACGGGCGACGAGGCCAAGCTCGGAAAGCCGGTTGGAAGCGACCAGGAGCGGGACAAAGCGACCTACCCGAAGCTCTTCGGTCTCGACGATTCACGACGTCGGGCGCAGAGCGAAGTGGAGGCAGCGCTCCTCTCGCTCGCCGCGTTTGACGAGCGGGCAGAGCCTCTGCGCGCCCACGACAGGTACACAGTGGAGCGCGATCTCGAGTTCTCGCGGCAAATCGGGCTGCCTGCGGCCCATCCGGGCGCGCGCCTTGATGCGGCGAGCCCGGCCCGCGATGCCGAAGAACTTGCGTCTGCTGCGTACAGAGAGTGTCCGGCGTTCTCTTTACCATATGAGGTTATTGCTTTTGCTTCTCCGCTTACGATTTACTCGCGTCAACCTGCTTCCCCTGTTCTATGCTCTCATGCTCTGCCGCTCTGGCTTCGCCGGAGCGCAGGCGCCGCTGCGCCTTACAGAGACCGCCGGCCCAATGCAGAAGCCGCCATTTTCGCCCTCCAGCCAGCTCGACCTCCGCTCAACCCTGGAAGCGCCGGCAGGAAAGCGCGGTTTTCTCTCGGTGGGCGCGGATGGGCGCTTTGCCTGGGCCGATGGAAAGCGCGCCCGCTTCTGGGGAATCAACATCTCGTCGACTCGCCTGCTACTCTCGCCAGCGGAGATCGAGAAGACTGTCGACCTCTTTGCGCGGGCCGGCCTCAACATGGTCCGAATAGAGGCGATCGACAATCGGAACTGCCTGCTCGGGGACACCAACGCGGTCGACTCCCGTCACTTCGATGCACGGTACTTCGATTGCCTCGATCGGTGGACGGACTCGCTGCGGCGTCACGGCATCTACTACTATCTCGATCTGCTCGATTTCCGCACCTTCAAAGAGGGCGACGGCGTTCTGAACGCGGACCGGCTCGACCGGGGAGCAAGGCCATACGCCCTTTTCGACAAATACCTGATACAGCTTCAGAAGGAGTACGCGTACCGCCTGCTCACTCATCGCAACCCCTACTCCGGACTCCGTATCGTTGACGATCCCGCGTTTGCGCTGGTGGAGATCTGCAACGAGCACGGCTTCTTTCTCTACGTGGACCGGCTTGACAGCCTGGTCGAGCCCTATCGCACCGATCTCAAGAACCGGTGGAATGAGTGGCTGCTGGCGAAGTATGGAACCTGGGAGAAGCTGGCTGCCGCCTGGGGAGATGTGAACGGCGAGCCCGCCATCCACACAGATGAGGACCCCGCGAGCCGCACAGTCGAGCTCCCGAAGCTCGCCACATCGAGCACAGCGGCAGATGCCACCACAGTAGATCTGCGCCTCGCGCCCCGGCGTATACGGGAAGGGGTTCAGTTCCTTTCGGAGCTCCAGGCAGCGTATTTCCGCGATATGCGCGCGTACCTGCGGGAGATCGGCGTGCAGATCCCGATCACCTCTGTGGTATCGAGCGATATCATCCCGGATGTCGCGAGCGCAGCTCGCGAGTCCGACTTTGTGGCAGAGAACTGGTATGGCGAGAGCGGCGATGAGGACGCGCGCACACCAGGCTATCGATACTTCAATAACCGCAACACTCTGCGCGATGAAAACGCGGTCGGGTTTGCGCCGTTCACCTCCGGCCTCCGCTGGAACAATAAGCCGGTGGTGATCAGGGAGTGGGATACCAGTTGGCCCGACCCCTATCGGGCGGCCAGCGTTCCCGAAGTGCTTGCCTACGCATCGCTTCAGGATTACGACGCCGTTCTGCTCTTCGGGTACCAGACTAACCGGGCGCCCAATGGGTCTCTGCCCGACGCGCTGAATGAGTTCGCAGTTCAGGCCGATCCCGCCACCTGGGGCCTTATCGCTATGGCAGGGCAGGCCTATCTCCACCGGGCTATCCGGCCCGCCGCGAACCAGGCCACCATCGTCTACACGGCCGACCGCCGGAACCAGTGGCCCAATCGGCTCACGGACCTCCATCGCGTCGCCTGGACCAGCCGCGTCACCAGTATTCTCTCGGAGACAGGCTGGGGCGACCTGAGCGTCCTCTCGTCGGGCGCGGGCAAGGACATCGGCTCGCTTCACGAGCTGCTGGTGCGACTCGGCAAACGGAGCCCCGGCGTCACGCCCGATGCCATTCAATCCGGTGTCTGGAAGAGCGACACCGGGCAGATTGTGCGTCGGGCACACGAGGGCAGGCTTGAGATTTCCACGCCCACGCTGGTCTCCGTGGCAGGCGAGCTAAATCCCAATGTCACCTATTCCGTAGGACCCGTGCGCTTTCGCACGGCGTCGCCTTTCGGCGCGCTCATGATCCTGTCACTGGACGGCCTGCCGCTCGATCGATCAAAGCACTTTCTCGCCAAGATGGTGACGCGAGCGGAGAACACCGGGCAGGTTATTGATAACGCTCCTGATGGGTTTCCGGGCAAATTCGTGCTGAAGGCTCGCGGAGCTGCCCCCGTGCTAACGTTCGGCCGCCCCTCCAGCCAGCCAACCGAGCTCTGGGTGCTGCCTGCCGCCCCGAAGACCGCTGCGCACCGCCCCGCCGCGCGCTCGCAGCTGGCCAGCCGCGGGAAAGCCGCGCCATTGGCGGGCCGCGGCAAGGCGGCGGCCGTGGCCGGCCGAAGTGCGCCCGCATCGGCCCGGCCGAGCGCCTCTCTTCCAGCCCCGCTGCTCTCGCTCGACCTGGTGGACGGCTTCTGGGAGTTCGAAGTACGGGAAGGGTCTACCAGGCTGCTCTGTGACACCGCAGGAATCGTTGGACAGGCCTCTGGCGAGGCCTTCGTTACCACCGAGGGGGGCGTCGAGCGCACCGCAAGCGCGGGCTCCAGCGCCTCAAACTAGCGAGGGTCGGCGCCCTCCGCGGGGTACAATGGGCGAGCAGCAGTGGCCAGGATCGCTGGCGAAGGGAGCACGGGAATGACGGCAGTGGAAGTGGAGCAGATGACGGTTCGCGTGTCGGGCGAGGAGACCGGGTTCCCGAAAATCGAATCTCCAGCATGCGCCACCGCAGCCGGTACTCCCTACCTGCAGGCCCCCGGCGTCGCCCTCCTCTGTCGCCCTGAAGTACGGGTGGCGAACCTGGACGGCTTTCTCGAAGGCTTCTCGCCCGATCTCGACTTCCGGCAGTATACCGCAGACCCCACTCCGCTGCCGGCCGGCGCTCAGCTCGCCAAGGCAGCCGGCCAGCTCTGCTACGCGAGCTTCGGCAGAAAGCGCACGATGAACGCCGACGCGGAGCGCTACTTCGAGAATATCCGCGCCAGCGGCCACGGCAGCATGCTGGAGCACGCGAATTTCACGTTCGTCTTCTATGGCATCTCGCGGAGCGTCACCCATGAGCTCGTGCGCCATCGCGCCGGAGTCGGCTTCTCGCAGATATCGCAGCGCTATGTATCCGGGCGCGTACTCCGCTTTGTGGAGCGGCCGGAGTACCAGTCCGACCCGGAGCTGCATGCGCTCTTCGAAGAGCGGATCGATGCCGCGGCGAGAGACTACGAGCGAATCGGCAGCATTCTCCTGAAACAGCAGAAGGCCGGCTCGGAGCTCCTCTCGGGAGAGGCCCGAACCGACCTTCGCAAGAAGGTACAGCAGGCGACGCGCTCAATTCTCCCCAACGAGACAGAAGCGCCAATCGTCGTCACAGCCAATGCCAGGGCATGGCGTCACATCTTTGAGATGCGAGCGAATCCGCACGCCGAGATCGAGATCCGCGCGCTCGCATTCCGAGCCTTCCTCTGCCTCCGCGCTGTCGACCCGATCCTCTTTGGCGATTACCGAATCACTCGCCTTAGTGACGGTACCTACGGTGTCGAAACCGACACGCCCAAGGTCTGACCACCTCGCCGCCTGGAACCGATATCGTTACGGTCTCAGGGTTCGCAGATAGGGCGCACACAATAGGGCCGGCTCCGGGCTAAGCCCGGATGATGCGATCACGGCCATGCATGTATGGCCGCAAGACCTCCGGGATCGTGATGCTCCCATCCTCGTTCTGATAGTTCTCCAGTATGGCGATTATAACTCGCGGGAGCGCAAGCCCCGAGCCGTTCAGTGTATGAACGAACTCCGGTTTTGCGCCCGGCTCCGGCCGGTAGCGCAGATTCGCGCGTCGGGCCTGGAAATCGCCAAAAGTTGAGCAGGACGAGACCTCCAGCCACTCCTCGCCCTCTTCGCCCTTCGATGCCGGCGCGTAGACCTCAACGTCATACTTGTTCGCCGCTGTAAACGAGAGGTCCCCGGCGCAGATCTGCAGCACGCGATAGGGCAGCCCGAGGCCCCTGCACACATCCTCAGCGTCGCTCAGCAGGCTCTCCAGCTCGGCATCCGAGCTCTGCGGCGTCACGAGCTTAACCATCTCCACTTTGTCGAACTGATGTCCGCGCTTGATTCCACGCACATCGCGTCCGGCCGACATCTTTTCGCGGCGGAAGCAGGGCGTATAGGCAACGTACTTCATCGGCAAGGCGCTCGCCTCGAGGAGCTCGTCGCGATGGAGGTTTGTCACCGGCACCTCGGCCGTGGGCACGAGCCAGAAATCCTCTTCCACATCGTGGTAGAGATTGTCGCCGAACTTCGGTAGGTTGCCGGTGCCATAGAGGGCCTCCTGCTTCACCACGAACGGTGGGTAGACCTCGGTGTAGCCGTGCTGCTCAATGTGCAGGTCGAGCATCCAGGTGATGACTGCCCGCTGCAGCGCTGCGCCGAGCCCCTTCAGCACATAGAATCGAGAGCCGCTGATCTTGACGCCTCGCTCCAGGTCCAGAATTCCCAATGCCTCGCCTAGCTCCCAGTGGGGTCGCGGCTTGAAATCGAACCGGCGGATGGTCCCCTCGCGGCGGAGCTCCACGTTCTCGTGCTCATCCGCGCCGTCCGGCACGTGGGCGAGGGGAAGGTTGGGGATCTCGAGCATCAGCGTCTGCAGAGTCTTCTCTGTGTCCGTGCGTCGCGCGTCGATCTCTGCAATCGAGTCGCCCAGCGCCCGCAGCTCGGCGCGCCGCGTTTCGCGCTCCTCGGGGCTCGCCTTGCTCATCGACTTGTTCGCCTGGTTTATGGCGGCCTTTTTCGCCTCGGCCTCCGTTTTGAGGGAGCGAACCTGTTCGTCCAGCGCGCGCACGCGATCGACGTCACCAGGGTCCGCGCCGGCCCGGCGCAGGCCTTCGCGCACGGTGTCTGGTTGCTCTCGAAACAGGCGAATGTCCAGCATCTTCTCTCTCCTCCAACACCCATTGTCGCACTTGCGAGGAAGGCGTGTCAAGGCGACAGAGCGCTCAAGAGTGGCGAAAGTTGACAAGATCGCGCCTCTGCGGCTACACTCGATTACCCGTCCGCCACCGAAAGGGGGCGGTCCCGCGCCACTCACCTCGCCTGGAGAACCTATGGGCCTGCGTCCTGTCATTGCTATCTTTGTGCTTCTCTCCGCCGTGCTTATCTTCGCCCTCACCTGGAGTGGCCGGCCTGGAACAAACAGCGCGCCTGTGGCCGTTCCAGGGCAGAGCAATCTCGATGCCGGCTTCCGGACTGGAATGAACGACACTTCCCGCGACGAAGCGATCAGCGCCCAGATCGTGGTAGAAGACCGTGGCACGATCGGACTCGAGCTCTACCCGAAGGCAGCGCCGGTCACGGTCGCCCGCATCAATGAGCTCTGTCGCGCCCACTTTTACGACAACCTGAAGGTGCATGCTGCTGATGCGGACCACATTCAGTTCGGCGACCCGGACTCAGCGAATGCCAACGCCGTAGACTTTGCCGACCTGGGCATCGGCACTCACGGCTCCGGCACCCCGCTTCCCATCGAGGGCAAGCTGCCCGCAGAAGCCCTCGCGGTTGGAATTGCACACGGAGCAACTACTCCGGGCGACTCGCAGATCTTCATAACCCGCCGCCCCTCACTGGACTGGAATGGCAAGTACACAATCTTCGGCCGCGTCATTGCGGGCAAAGAGGTGCTCGCCGAGATCAAAGTCGGCGACCGCATCCAGGGCATGTCCGTCGTCCACTGATACGGGCGGCGAGGATCCTTGCACGGTTCCGATATCCAGCTATCAGCCCAGGAATACCATGTGACGGCGGACCGTCGCCGCACTCATCTGATGCCGTTCCCCGGGCTTATCTCGCTCACGCTTCTGTCTGCACGCGCACAATGTTGACAAACTGTCACGTCGGAGGTTACAATTCGCCTCAGTCGTAACCCGCGAAGCGCAGGTGGAGCCGGTTCGCTCATCCGCTCGCGTCAAAACCACCCGTTATAGGAGACCGCACCTCATGCGTTTCACAGCCTCTCACTGCTCGCGCCGTGCTCTCATCGCCGCGGGCGCCCTGTTGATCATCCGCGCAATTCCCGCCGCAGCCGGCGCTCCACCGACCGTTCCTACGGCCAATCCACGGGTTCTCATGACAGTCAAGGGCCGCGGAACTATCCTGATCGAGCTGTTGCCGGCGGCGGCCCCGAAGACCGTCGCGCACTTTCTGGGACTGGTAAAGAGCCACTTCTACGATGGCATACTGTTCCACCGGGTGCTGGCCGATTTCGTTGCGCAGGCCGGCGACCCGAAGTCCAAAACCGTCGATGGATCGAAGCTCCGCGACATCTCCGACGGTCAGGTCTCTGCTCAGTACGGGCTCGGAATGGGTGGATCCGGCAAGACTGTATCGCTCGAGGCAAAACTGCCCCACGAGCGGGGCACGCTGGGCCTCGCGCGCTCCCAGGACCCGGATAGCGGGGACAGCCAATTCTTCTTCAACCTGAAGGCGAACCACTCCCTGGATGGCGGTTACTGCGTCTTCGGAAAAGTGGTCGACGGCATCAAGGTGATGGATGCGATCAAGCAGGGCGACAAGATCCAGTCGATGACTGTCTGGACGAAGGCCAAGAAGAAGTAGCGTCTCAAGCTCGCGGCCCCGTGCAGAGTCTCTCTGGACGGGGCCGCAGTCGCTTCCGCGGATTCAGGGAGGATGCGATGAGATGGAGAATTCTGGTGCTGTTGGCCCTTGCAGTGGGCCTTTCCCTCACCTGCGCGCTGCGTTCGGAAGCGGGCGAGCCCTATCCAGAGCTTCGGGCATTCTGGGCAGACGGATTTAACGACGGCTACAAGACTCCCGAACAAGTGGATACGCTGCTAGCGCGGCTCCACCAGGCTCACTGCAACGCCATCTTCACCCAGATGCGCAAAGGTGGGGATGCTTACTACGCCTCTCGCTATGAGCCCTGGGCTCGGGACGATACTGCCCACTTCGACGCGCTGGCCGATCTGCTCGCAAAAGCTCACGCCCTCTCGCCGCCGATCGCCGTGCATGCCTGGATCAACACCTGCGCCACAGGCGGCAATGCCGGCAACCCCTTTAACATCCTGCACCTCC
>JBBRJW010000102.1:0-7683 GCA_038218705.1 Chthonomonadales bacterium
GCGGTCCGCGGGCACGCTCTGAAGCAGAGTTTCCAACTGTGAGCGCGTCCATTCGATGCTTGCGACCGGGCCGGCAGGCTCCCCGCCGGAGTGCTGATCGTAGAACATGGGAACCAGCCAATCGCAGTCGCGGGCCAGTGCCACGAGGTCGAAGCTCTCGCTTCCAATCTGCACATCCTGGGTCACCAACAGGCCACTGGCATGCAGCGCCGCAGCCAGTTCGTGGATGAAGGCCGTGAGGCCGGCCCGGTCGGCAGTGTCAACCTCCTCGAAGTCGATATTGATACCCTGCATCTGCTCGTTCAGCAGCCAATTACGCAGGTGCGCAATGACATTCTGGCGGGCTGTAGCGCTTCCGACAATAGCGTGTACGGCCGCCGGGTCCCAATCGCCCATCCCTTCCGCCTGCCCCTTGACGTGCGTGTAGTTATTAAGCAGCGGAAGAATTGGCACTCCGTTGGCGCGCGCTAGAGGGATCACGTCCTGTCGATCGGTTCTGACCCGGCCATCAATAAAGGGATTCTGCTTTGGGTCAGTGACAAGCGCGCCTTCGTCGCCCGCCTTGAGGTGGAGCCACTCCGGCATCAAGTGTGTAAGCGATCCGATATTGCGATGGAGGGCGGCGTTGGACGTCTCCTCCCAGTTCACGTAGAAGCCAGCGACAACCGGCGTACGGGGAGCGGGTGGGCCCACGAGCTCGTGCGCGGCATGGCTCAGGTACTCTTCGCCCCGGCGTCGGCGCTCGCGCTCTTCGCGACTCAGTCGTTCGCGCAGCACGCTGATGCGCTTCTGGTCCTGTGCCTGCTTAAAGCTGAGCTGGCGTCGCTCGTGCTCGCCTAAAGCAGGGTCGCGCGCGGCGAGGATGAACGTGGGTGCGAGGCGTGGAAGCGAGGCCCGGGGCATCAGTGGGAGGGCCACCAGACTAATCACGAGCAGGATCGTGCCGGCCAGCACCAGGAGCCCGCCAGTAATCAGGCCGCGCCTGAACCAGGGCCAGCGTCGACGATCTCGGTCGTAGAAGACCGGGAAGGCTGGCTCAATAGCAGGTTGCTCGGGAGTTTTCTCTATATGCTCGGGTTCACGAGACTCATCGGTGGACAAGGCGGCTCTGCTCCAGATGCTGAACCATCTGCGAGATGGTTACGAAATGGTATCCGTCACGGCGGAGGCGAGCCACCATGTCGGGAAGAACCTGAAGCGTCTGTTCGATGCCATCGTGAAGCAGGATATCGGAGCCAGCGCCAACATTCTGACAGACCCTGCCCTCAATCACTTCCGGGCCTGGCTTCGCGAAGTCGGCCGGGTCGTCGGTCCAGAGGATTGTCCGCATATTGAGTCGGGCGGCAGCTCGCATGACAGCTTCGCCGTGGTGCCCGCCCGGTGGCCGAAAGCAGGTCGGCTCCACCCCGCAGGCGCGTTTGACTGCTTCGTTGCCGAGACGGATCTCGTTCACGATCAGGGCATCGGGCAGCCGGTCCAGGTTAATATGATGATACGTGTGATTTCCAACCTCGTGACCCTCACTCGCGATGCGGGCCACCATTTCGGGCGCCTGGTCCACCTTTTTGCCGACCAGAAAGAAGGTCGCGTGCACATGGAGGCCACGGAGAAGGTCGAGAAGTCGAGCCGTGTAGGCGGGGTGCGGACCGTCGTCGAAGGTGAGCGCGATCTCTCGGCGCGCCGGGTCGCCGCGCCAGAGTGATACGAGTTGATTTCCTCGCCACCGGTTGATGGGCTCGGTCTGCCGAACTGCGGCGGCGCCCTGCATCGCCAGATCCCCGGCCATTGGAGCTACGTTTCGCCGCACGCGCACAAGTGAGCCCGTCGGCTGGGCCGCCGACGCGCGGCCAGCCACCACTCCCGACGTCAGTGCGACCGCTGCCAGTAGCACCCATATTCGGCGACTAACTCGCCCCCGAGAAGACTGCCTGACGAAACCGAACGCGCGCTCCTCAGCTGCTTGTCGCCCCATAGGTCTCCTTTGACTTTTGCCTGTCGATAAGTTATAATACCGCTAGACACATCAGGCTCGTACGTATTATACATCAGCAGGACGGGCTGACGGAGATTCAGGCCTGTCTGACCTTGCTTCTCTTCGGAGTAACCGCATTATGGGTCTGTTTCGAGTTCCAAAGTGCCTGCTCCCTGCGGCGGCGCTCCTGGCGTTGGCTGCCCGGATCGGCGCCGCGGACCGCCATGTGGCGGACATGTCTCCGCTGCTCACGCGGGTAAACACGCTCGTAGTCTCTCTCAAAGTGCTCCAATATGATCCGGTTGAGCTCGAGAAGATTGGGCCGGACTTTAAGACGACCTACTCCCTCAAGTCGCTCCTCCTTCAGTACAAGCAGCCCGGCAAGATCCGCCTGGAAGGCAAGTCTCCCAGCCGCGGGTCCGCGGTGCTGATCTATAATGGCGCGACGCGCTCCTACGCCATCCCGAAATTCCGACTCCGCAAAACCGAGGATCTGACCGGCTCGCCGGGCAAGCGCCAGTCGCTTCTCGAGCTCGGTGGTCTGCTCTCGCCCGAAACGCTCACCTTTATGGAGGGGCAGTTCGTGAAGCGTGAACTGTTTGCCGGGCAGGATGCGTCGGTCTACGACATGACATACACGGGCGCGCAGAACGGTCCCCGATACCGAATCTGGATCGACATGCGCACGCGCGTCACCCTGAAGCGCGAATGGTACGACGGAGAGAACCGGCTGAAGGCGACCTTCACCTATTTCGACCCGCAGGAGCTTGCGCCGGGGCTCTGGATTCCGACCCGCTCTGAGATTCGCAACAGCGACGGCGCGCTGGGAGCCGAGGTGGCGCTCGTAGGCGCGCGGCCCAATCCTGCCCTGGCCGATAGCCTCTTCGAAACCGCGCAGTGAGCGCCGCTCACATGCCGACCTCCGAACGCGAGACACGCCGCTGGAACCGAGCGGCAACGCTGCTCATTCTGCTTACCACCATCCCCCGGCTCGCCGCGCTCAGCTCGCTGCAGCTCTCCCCCGATGAGGCTTACTACTGGGATTGGTCACGGCGTCTGGCCCTGGGCTACTACGACCAGGGCCCAATGATCGCCTACCTGATTCGCGCCTCCACCACTCTCTTCGGCGTCACGGAGTTCGGAGTGCGCTTCAGTGTGCTCGCCTGCTCTTTCGCCCTGCTGGTCTGTGTCTACGTGCTGGGTCGCCGCTGCTTCTCCGCCCGTGTGGGCTTCATGGCGACCGTGCTGCTTGCGCTGACCCCGCTCGTAACCGCTGGCAGCCTGATCGCCACCTACGATCCCCCGCTGGCGCTCTTCTGGACCGCCGCTGCCATGGCGCTTGAGCGCGCCTTCTTTGCACCTGATGCCCCCGAGCAGCGGCGCGCGTGGCTCTGGGCAGGGGTATGGGCCGGCTGTGGACTGCTGAGCAAGCACACCATGGTGCTCATTGGCCCCTGCCTCTTCCTCTTTGTGCTGCTGGTTCCGCGTCACCGAGTCTGGCTCCGCAGGCCCGAGCCCTACGCCGCCTGTGGAATCGTGCTCCTGCTCTACACCGGAGTGCTCTGGTGGAACGCTCATCACCACTGGTGGACCTTCGGCCATCTGCTCTTCCTGACGCACCACTCGAGCAGTCCTGCCCTTCACCGCTTTGGCGACTACCTGGGCTCTCAAGCGCTGCTGGTAGGGCCAGTTCTCTTCCTGGCTGCCGTGGGGCTCGGCTGGCGAGCGATGCGTCCGATCCATCACGAGCCCGGCGCCAGGCCCTCGGACCTCGACGTGCAGTGCGAGCGCCGCTGTCTTCTCGCCGCTCTCGGGCTGCCGGTATTTCTCTTCTTCTGCCTGATGGCGCTCAAGACGAAGGTTCAGGGGAATTGGGCGATCTGCGCCTGGGTTACGCCAGCGATTCTCGCTGCCGAGTGGGCCGTTGGCGCGGACGCAGGCCGAGCTTGGATCCGGCGGATGTGCGCGCTCGCGCTGCCAGGGGCACTCGTTACGCTGCTGCTCGTTTCGCCTGCGCTGCGCCTGCGGCTGGGCATTCGGCTCGACCCGGAGACCGACATCTCCAACTCGACCGTTGGTTGGCGGGAGACTGCGCTTCGTGTTGAGACTTACCGGCAGGAGAGCGCCCGGCAGGGGCGTCGGCTGTTCCTCGCAGGCAACGGATATCAGTATCCCGCCGAGCTCGCCTTCTATCTACCAGACCACCCCGATACGCGGGATCTCTTCCTGCACAACCGGCTCACGATGTATGCAGCCTATGTGGAGGAGCTCAAGGGCCATCTGGGCGAGGATGCGCTCTACCTGAACGACAATAGGGTAGAGGACCCGTACTTGCGGTCACTCTTTACGAGCGTGGAATGGGCCGAGTCCCTCCCCATCTATCGCCGGCCAATCTATCAAGAGCCGGTACGGCAGGTTCAGATGGCGCACTGCCGCGGCTTCCGCAGATACGTGGGGCTGGAGTGGGCAGACGGCGGTTAGCCAACGGGCTTAGATCTCTGGAGGAGCTACAATGATTGAGAAGGGCGGGTATATTCGCGACATTCTGCAGAGTGCGCCGGGGCGCGCGGTGGCAGCGCATGGCTGGGTAAAGACCCGCCGCGACAGCAAGGGCGTCACCTTTCTGCAGGTAAATGACGGAAGCTGTTTTGCCGACCTGCAGGTGATTGTGGATGCGGGAGCGATCCCCGCGGAGACGCTCAAGAGCATCACTACCGGCGCATGCGTCCGTGTGGAGGGCGATCTGGTGGAGTCGCCGGCGGCAGGTCAGGCCGTGGAGGTGCGGGCGCTCGCCATCGAGGTCTACGGTGCGGCAGACCCGGACACCTATCCCCTGCAGAAGAAGGGGCATACGATGGAGTTCCTGCGCGATATCGCGCACCTCCGCACCCGCAGCAATACCTTCGGCGCGGTCTTTCGGGTGCGCAACGCTCTCGCCAGGGCCATTCACAGCTTCTTCCAGGAGCGCGGATTTCTCTACGTTCAAACGCCTGTCATCACGGCATCGGACGCTGAGGGCGCGGGCGCGATGTTCGGCGTGACCACCCTCGACCTGCAGAACCTGCCGCGCGTGAAAGAGGGCGCGAGCGCCGGCGCCATCGACTATAGCGGCGACTTCTTCGGCAAGCCTGCGTTTCTTACTGTGAGTGGCCAGCTCGAGGCGGAGATCTTCGCTCTCTCCTTCTCGAACGTCTATACCTTCGGTCCGACTTTCCGGGCCGAGAACTCCAACACGCCTCGCCACCTTGCGGAGTTCTGGATGATCGAGCCGGAGATGGCCTTCTGCGACCTGGCCGGTGACATGGCTCTCGCGGAGGCGTTTCTGAAATCGGTGATCGGTGAGGTGATGGAGCGATGTGCCGACGACCTGGAGTTCTTCAATAAGCGGATCGACAATAGCGTGCTGGAGACACTGGAGAGCGTGGTGAACAGCCGCTTCGAGCATGTTACCTACACAGAGGCGATTGCAATTCTCGAGAAGAGCGGCCAGACCTGGGAGTTCCCCGTTCGCTGGGGCGTCGACCTCCAGTCCGAGCACGAGCGGTACCTCACGGAGCAGGTGTTCCGCAAACCAGTAATCGTTACCGATTATCCGAAGGAGATCAAGGCCTTCTATATGCGCGCCAACGACGATGGCAAGACCGTGCGGGCAATGGACGTGCTTGCACCCCGAATCGGCGAGATCATCGGCGGGAGCCAGCGTGAGGAGCGATACGATGTGCTGCTCGAGAAGATCCGCGCGCAAGAACTGAACGAGGAGGCATATTGGTGGTACCTGGAGCTCCGCAAGTTCGGCTCCTCTCCACATGCAGGCTTTGGACTGGGATTTGAGCGCCTGATGCTCTACCTGACCGGCATGAAGAACATCCGGGACGTGATTCCGTTTCCACGTACGCCGGGCTCCGCGGACTTCTGAGGCGCCTGACCCGTAGTGGCGGTCAGGGGCTGACCCGGGCATCGAGGACGCGGGCATTCGTGTACTTGGCCCATGTCTCGAGGAAGTCAGAGCAGTGCGCCACAAGCCCGCTGGCTTAGCCCTCTGCCGGTCGGCAAGCCATGCCTTGAGATCGGCAGGCGACGTGAAGGCGAGGAACGCCACGCCAAGGGCGCGAAGGCGCTCCGCATCGAGGCGGCCGATCTTCTGGATCGTCTCCTCTGAGAGTGCGCCAAAGCGCTCCTCCAGGATCGAAAGCACCAGAAGTGCCTGTCCTTCCTGCCGCCCCCTCTGCACGCCAGGATGGCTTCCAGTGCCCGCGCTCAGGGCCCCGTGTCGATCCACGCATCGAGGACGCGTGCGTTCGAGTAATCGCTCCACGCGAACGCACTGGGGGGCTCTCCCCCGAGCGCGAAGAGCGGTATCGCACCGATCACTTCGGTCATTCCTGCAGGCTCGCCGAGGGCCGCCAACTGGCCGCGAAGGTAGCGGTAGATTGCCGGGAGCGGAGTGGCATCCGGCCGGGTCAGGTTGAGCGATATCTGTGCCTGCCCTCGCGAGCCGAGGAGCAGTCCCAGGACGCGCACTCCCGCAAGTGCGGGCACGCTCGCCCGCTCCGCGCGAATCCGGCGGGCGATGGAGCGCGTTGCCGCCAGCGCACCCGCCTCCAGATTAAGATTGCATGCGACCAGAGGCCCGCGGGCACCCACCACGCATGCGCCGGCGGAGGAATGCGCGGCCGGGGGGCCGAAGTCCGGCGAGCGCTCACCCGTGAGCGGCGCGCCCCGCAGAGCATCAAACCCTCCGCGCCGCAGTGTGGAGAGCGCACTCACCCGGCCAGGCAGCGCCGACCACTCGTACCGGTAGACCGGCACCCCATCCTGCTCCGCAAGCCCAATCGCGATCGATTCCGCCAGTTGAAGCGCTTCGCGGCGCTCGGCTTCCCGTGCAACGGTCGGCAATATAGAGTTATCGGCAGTGGACAATCCACGTGGGGTTTGGAGTAGACGCCCCCGAGTTAGCGGCACGATCGGTACCACGTCGATCGCACCGATGCGCGGGTGTACCCCCTGGTGGCTCCGCAGGTCGATCTCCCGCACCGCAACGGCCGCAGCGGCGAGCAGCGCTTCCCGCAGCGGAGCAGCCTCCCCCACCAGCGTATAGACGGAACGGTTATGGTCGAAATCCGCGGAGAAGTCGATGAGCCGCACCCCTGTTACTGCCCGGATGGCGGCCGTAACGGCGTCGAGCGTCGCGGGGCGGCGGCCCTCGCTGAAATTGGGAGCAGACTGGAAGAGGAGGGGCGGCATGGCGCGCTATACGACGCCGCGCCGGAGCTCATCGAGGGGGTAGAGTGTGCCCCGCCACATAATCCCCTGCTGTCGGTACGCGAGGAACACGGAGTTGACGATGATGGTTATCAGCAGGACACAGCCGACGGGATAGACGAGCCCGAAAATTGGGGATGCGTTTGCGAATCGGCGGATGGTCGCCGCTCCGAGAATCATTCCGGCGAACGCTCCAAGCGCCAGCAGCCTCGCTGCTGGCGGGCCCATGAGAAGCGCGTAGATCGGGTAGAGCGTGCAGGCCGCCATACCGATGAGCGAGCCGATCAGCGGAAGGAGCTTGAAGTCGAAACCTGCAAACGCGTTCTTCGCCAGGCAGTTCATCACCCCGCGAAAGCCTTCCACCCAGCGTACGGAGATGAGCGCGCTCCCCTCCATCAGCTCTGTTTTGAAGCCACTTCGTTTCACCACTTTGCCGAGCTTCGTGTCGT
>JBBRJW010000103.1:0-7672 GCA_038218705.1 Chthonomonadales bacterium
TCGTATACCGACAGGCTGCGCACAGGACCCCCGAACTCAATCGTGGCGATCGTATGGTGCTCAGCGCCAATCATCAGCTGCTCAGACCAGACCGCGATTACAACTTCACCGGTCGGCTTCTGCATCAGCAGGTGAGCTGTGAGCGCACCGGTGCAGGTGAACTCAAGCGAGCCCGGCTGGAAGGTTGGCGCAGCGCCGGGTCCATAGCCGCCGTGCACACTGGCCAGGAGCGTCGTGAGCGTGTGGTAGTACTCGGCAGCTTCGTGCGCAACGCCCCCTGGATAAGTGTAGAATCCGTAGCTGTTCTCTGGCCCGCTATCCTGCAGCCCGTAGACGATGAAGCCCGCGTCACCGGCAGCCGCGCTATCCAGCGCTCCCATTACCATGTACTGCCCGTACAATGCAGCGGAGAGGCGAGCGCCCCGGTAGGCTCCCACCTCAGTGTGCGCCACGGGCTTGCCAGGCGCAGCGAAATGGGCAAGGGCGCGCAGCCGTCCCAGGACTTCGACGGGGCGCTGGCCCGGCTCATTCAGGTACGTGTGCGCTGCCGCGAGATCCGCCGGCCCGGGCACGTAATTCTGATGGATACCGGTCTCGTTCGGATTGTAGTCGCCCTGCCAGTTGTTGGCAGCGGTCCAGCCAGCGCCGAACTCCATCTGGCTGACCGGGATCGCCGGGCGCCGGGCATGCGCCCAGGAATAGAGCTGCTGCTGCACGAGGACGGAGTCCGGAAGGGTTGCGCCGAGGCCCTGCGGATAGGCGTCGTCCTCTTCGTTCGGGCCCCCCATTGCGTAGATAAGCCCGGGGTAGGTCTCGACCAGTGTCTGCTGCACCGCAAGTACCTGACGCTGGGTGGCAGGGGAGCCTTCGTCGATCGAGGTCCAGAACCGCCCGAGGGGACCCCATGCCTTCTGCACCGCGCGCCATCGGCGGCCAATCTCCACGTTATGGGCCCAGTCTCGGTCGAGCCGGACTCCAAGGTACTTCAGCTGCGCGCCCACCCTCACGGCGTCTGTATCCCACGGGTCATCGCGGGTAAGGCCGTCCAGGTGCGTGTTAACCCCGAGCCGGTTCAGAAAATCCTCGGTCGAGAGGGCACGCTCAACCGGCAGGGCATGGACCGGGACGGAAATCAGCGCCAGCACGGACGCCAGGCCGCATAGCCGCGACAGGCGCAGCCACACCTCGCGCCTCGATGCGCCAGGGCTAGATCGAGTTCCATTCATTACAATGTAGTCCAGTCGTACCGGGGAGATATAGGGTCTGCCGCTACAGGCGATCGCGATTAGCCTTCACGCATCCAGCGCCGACCCAGAGTGATGCCCTGTTCCCGCAGCGGATCCACAGTGCGGCCAGTCCGGGCGAGCCCCGCCGCAATCCACTCCTCAAGCTCCCGCTCCGTCTCGGCCGTTTCCTGCCAGCGCTCAAGGGCCAGGTTCTGGGTCTCGCCCGGGTCGCCGGTCAGGTCATAGAGCTCCCGCATCGGCGTATTGTGCCGGTCTGGCTCCCGCGAGAGGATCAGCTTCCGATCTGCTGTCCGCAGAGCCCACTTCGACTGCCAGGTTGATTCGCAGCAGATAACGCGATCATAGCCGGAGGGCTCCTCCTGGCCTGTGAGTGAGCGCCAATGGCTCCGCCCCTCCATCGCTGCCGGAACCGCTGCGCCCGCGGCCTCCAGCAGCGTGGGCGCGATATCCAGATGCTGCACCATGGGTCCATGCACGCCGCCAGCCTCGATGCGCCCTCGCTGGCGCATCACGAGCGGGACATGGGTGATGTCGTCGTAGAGGCCATGATGGTCAAAGAAGATGTCGTGCTGATACATCGACTCGCCATGGTCGCCGGTCAGCACAACCAGCGTCTCGTCCGAAATACCGGCGGCGTCCAGGGTCGCCATGATCTCTGCGATTGCCTCATCCGTGTGGAGCACCTCCGCGTCGTAAAGCGACGCGATATAGTCCGCGTCGGTGACCGGACCGAGCTTGTTAAACCAGAGGTCACGGAACATATCCCAGAAGGGCTGCCGCTTGATTGGCTCAAAGGAGTGGTGTTCCGCGGAGAACGGGTTACGGTCGGGCGGATAGAACTTGCGGAACCGATCGGGCGGAAGGTAAGGGGTATGGGGATCCCAGTAGTGGAGGAAGAGGAAGAACTTCTCGTCGGCGTGTGTGCGGATCCAGGGCACAGCGCGCGCGTTGATCTCCTCCGCGCTCACCAGAAGCCGCATCTTGTGTCGGCACGACGGGTTGATATAGAACTCGTACCCGCGCGCGAGCCAGGGCTTGATATCATACAGGTTGTCCACCGCCGCGGTGGTGTAGCCTACGTTCTGGAGCAGCTCCGGCAGCACCGGGATTTTGCGGTCGAGGTCAACGTGCCCGCCGTGGCAGACGATATTGTGCGTCAGCGGATGGAGGCCGGTGTACATCGTGGTATGGGCCGGCGTGGTCGGTATTCCGGGCGCGAAGCAGCGCTCGAATCGCACCCCATCGGCGGCAACTGCATCGATGTGCGGACTGGTTGGAAGTGGATAGCCATAGCAGCCCAGGCGCGTGGCGCGAAGGGTATCGACAACAATGAAGACGATGTTCATGGCGCTTCCATTATGGGCGCAGACCGGCAGGGAGTCAACGCCCGCAACCGTGTTCCTCCACTAAATAGGTGTTGACCTTGCGATCTGGGATGGGATTTGCCTTCTTGCGCGTCGAATCTGTCATCTGGAGAAGTGAACAGATGCCTGGATCCCGTGGACTGGTTCCGATCCACATTGAGAAGTACCCCACCAATTGTACGATGACCGCTTATGCCGGAATTCTTCCCTAACTGAATCTGTAGAAGGCGTTGGAGATACCGTCCGCGGAACGGTAAGAAGCAAACTGGAGGATGGTTCAACCGCTCCAGCGAACTTACCTCCTGTGTCACATCGCCGCATGGAAGGCTGCGGGCTTTCGGAAGCGTCCAGCGAGCAATCGGCACAGGCGCCGGCGCTCGCACCTGGAAATGATCATCTACATGGACCGCGAGCCTGTGGCGTAACCGTAGTGATGCCTGTATGCGTCAGAAAACGATATACAGATCCGGATCGGCCGGAAAGCCATCAGAAACGATTGATTCGATATGCAGATCCCAAAGCGTCCTGAAACGTTGCCAGAGATCGCCGAAGTGACCCTGGAGGCGCTCAGCAAAGAGCCTCTCTCAGAAAACGTCATCCTCGGCGGAGGAATTGCGCTCAAGCACTACGACGACTTTCGCAGTACCCGGGATATCGATGCCTGGTGGAAGGGCACCCGCGAAGAAGAAGCATTCGCGCGCTTTCATGTCCTCCTTGACGGGGTGGCTTCCGCTCGCGGTCTGACATTGGAACACCGACGATTTGGAACGACCGATTCCCTGGAATTCAAGGACCAGACCACTGCGCAGAAGGTGTTTTCGTTCCAGATCTCCGTACGCGATGTCGCCCTGGACGATCCTGTGCCCAGCGCATGGCCGCCGATCCTTGTCGAAACGCTCGTCGATAATGTTGGCTCGAAGATGAACGCGCTGGTCAATCGCGGAGCTCCGCGAGACTTTGTCGACGTCTACCGGGTAGTAACCGATGGACTGGTTTCTTCCGATGACTGCTGGAAGCTGTGGCTGCGCAAGAACGAAGGCGGGAGCGCCGAAGAAGCGCAATCGAAAGTGCTCACACATCTTATGCGGTTGGAGCTCCGGCGACCGCTCGAAACGATCGGCGCATCTTCGGAGCGTGAATCGGCTGCCGCGCTTCGTAAGTGGTATCGCGAGCGCTTTCTCGTCGAGCCGGCTGCTCGTCTCGACAGCAACGACGGAACGGATTTCAAGCGATGAGCCAGTATATCGATCACAGTGTCTACCCGGATGTCGATGAGCTGCCTGACGCACTCGACACGAAGTACCAGAAGGCCGACTATATCCAGCGGATCTGCGCCGCCTGGGACTTCGATGTGTTTCCGGAGCCGGATACGTTTCGCCTGCTGCGCGGCTGGCAGGACGTGTTCGATGAGTTCCCCATGAACGAATCGCCTGCTTATCACACGTTTCGCCGTCTCTTCGGATGGCCGGATGTCCCGATGCAGCGGAACCCCTTTGTGCGCCTCACGCACGAAGTCCTGGACCGTGCTGAAGGCAGAGGCCCCGACCCTTTCCTCGACCACGTGTAGGCAGTCCATTCGACGGCGTCAGGAGCTCCACAAGGAGCCGGTGTTCGCGGTAATCGGCGGATACGACCTGCCAGGTCTGTGAGCCGTACGCCAGGTCGGGGATTGAGGCAACCGGAATTTACCCGATGCCAGCCAAGAAACCGTGATATACTCACAGAACCATCAGCCTTGCTGTTCGGTTGTGCTCGCGTCAGGCCGCGCGTCTTTTCGAGAGGAAAGGGAATCGCTCATGCTTTCTAGTCGTCGGACTGTTATTGCCCCTCACCCTGACGTTCTGCCCTGCGCCTGAGGGCATTCGACGGTTCTCACTCCCGTCCATGTCTTCCAGTTCTCGCTGCGGCCGGCCGCTGTTTTTGCGCCTGACGGCCCTCTTTCTCGCCCTTTGCTTCGCTGAATGGCTCCCACGTCGACCCGCGAACACGTCCGGCCACTTCCATGGGAACGCCGCCGGGCCTGGACCGTAAGGAACTGAGCCGGCGCACGGGCACAAAATGCTTCCTGTCGGAAGGGGAACTCATTCGCGCCTCAACGCTCCCGGCCCCCTCGCGGCATCGCAGCGAACTTGCCCTTGAATGTGTCCGACTCGACAGTTTGCCCGGTGCGAAAGGAACAACGCATGCATCGCCATCGATTACTTGCAGTCATTTCGGTATTCGCATCTGTGGCACTATCGGGCTGCGGTGGTGGCGGATCGCAGTCCGGCGCCTCTTCATTCGCGCTTACAGACTCGAGCGGCTATCCGATCGCCTCCTCGCGCGCGCTGGCTTCAAACCACGGTATAAGCTGCTCGGTCCGTGGACTGGGAGCTTATGATCAAGCGGCGTTCCTATTCACAGGGCCAACAGGAAATGGCGGGCATCCGCCGTACGGTTTGCCCGCCTGTTCTTATTACAGTATCTATACCGTCGACAAGACAGGCAGCCTTCCCTCTCAGGTGATCAGTCCGAAGCTGCCCGCGGGCAGCTATACCCTGAATATCTACGATGTCAAGGGCTCGGGACCAACAAGAACGACCGCTCAGAAATACTCCACCACCCTGACAGTTGCCGACGCTCCTGCCAACGTGCCTGCCGCACAGGTCGGCTCTGTGACTGCCAGCGCCTTTGCAGCAGCGGACTCCTTCGCGCCGGGCGGCGACGTCTACGTTCAGGGCAGCGGGCTCCAACCGGGCCAGACGGTCGACCTGTATGTAGCGGCACATAAGGCGAGCTGGTCGACGGGTGATTCTCTAGTCGATGTCTCTGGTACGGTGCCGGACTCAGCGATCAACCTGCCTGGTGGCACGCGCGCCGCTCAGATGGCGGGCAGGCCCGCGAAGACCCGGGCGTTACATGGAACCGCTAAGACGGTAACAGCGGACGCTAACGGCAAATTCGGCCCGATCCTGGCGTGGCAAAGCATAGGGGCGCAGGCCGACCAGCTGCAGTTTGACGTAATCGTGGATGCAAACCAGAGCGGCGTCTATGATCCGACCCACGACCTGATACTCAACCAGGCAACGGGATCGTTCGTAGTCGACTCGGTAAACCGCAGCATTGCAAACCGTGGCATTTCTAGCAGCTCCGCCTCCCTCGCGTACAACCAGACTATGGTACATGCCAGGAGCTTTGGGCAACTCGAGAACGTGCGGACGCAGCTCACGTCCCGGGCCGTGCTGCCGACCCCGGATCAATGCGCCGGAATATCTGTGTGCAGGCACAAGGCACAGTGGCAGAAAGATGACGTTATCGACGATGTCTCCGGTCCAGACGGAAGCTCCAAAGGTGATATCGTTCCTGTTGACAACAACCGACTCGTCGTGCCGCCGATGTACGCTTATCATGCGGACCTGCTGCCCGGCGACTATGATATCGTGATCAATGTGGGAGCATCTGGACAATTCGACCCGGCCCGGGATATCGTCGACGGGGGCTCGGCAGGTCCGGCTTTCAGTGTTTCCGGTTCCGCTGCCAACAAGAAGTGGACCGTGATGGTATACCTCGACGGAGACAACACCCTCAGTCAGGACGCGATCACTAACTTCGCCGAAATGGAGCGGGTCACTTATCTGAACTCCACCGGCAAGAGCGATGTCAACGTTGTGGTCCAATATGCGGATCGCGCCGCCGACACATCCCGGTACATCGTCGCGCACAACACCGACCCAAACCTGATCACGACTAACCCGATCACGACCCTCGGCTCGGTAAACATGGCTGACCCTGACCAACTGGCGCAGTTCATCGCGTGGGCAAAGCGGGTGAGCCCGGCAGACCACTATGCCCTGATCCTCTGGGACCACGGCTCGGGATTCACAAGCAGGGCTGCAAAGCCGGCATCCGGGCGCAATATAATCTGGGCTGACTCATTTAGCAACCAATCGATGACCATTCCGCAGGTCCACAACGTCCTGAAACAGGCCGGCCAGCTTGACTTGCTTGCCTGTGATGCATGCCTTATGGGAATGACCGAAGTCGCTTACGAGATGAGGGACGTCTGCTCTGTCTTCAATGGCTCCGAAGATCTGGAACCCGGACACGGCTATGACTACGCCGCCTTCCTGAACGATCTGGTCGCGAATCCCGGCATGACGGCTGCTCAGCTAGGGACCTCCATCGTGAATGCGTATAAGGGGTGGTATACGGCGCATCCGGATACCACGGTAACGTGCTCGAGCACCGATGAGACGAAGATCGCCGATGTAAAGACTGCTGTTGATGGAGTGGTCACGGCCCTGACCGACATTTCGCCGGGCGGACCCGGCAAGTCGGTTCTGGACACCGGGACCAACCGCGCAGACATTCTGGCGATGACGTACCAGACGTTTCAGGCCCCTCGGTTTACCTATGCAGACGGAAAGGATTGGTTTACAAAACTCAAGTCATTGAACCTGGGCACCGCAGTTGGCTCAGCGTGCGACGCCGTTACCACGGCATATGTGCGCGCGAATATCGCCGAATACCACATTTCAGACGCTGCGGGCGCTAACGGCCTGACGATATGGCTCCCGAGCCAGTCGACGTTCACCAATTTCAACTCCGAGTACCGAGACCTGCTTTTCGCCAGGGACTCGAAGTGGCTCGGGTTCTGCCTACTGCTCCTCAACTCCGGCTCGAAGATCAGTCCGACCAGCACTTCCATCTCGGCTGCCGCTACGGCGACCTTCACTGCATCCACCGACACGACAGCGCCTGCCGGCTCCGGGTTATCTTACCGATGGGCGACAAGTGGCGCACACGGAACCCTGAGCGATACACAAGGACACCGTGGCTCGCAGTTCACGAGCACTGATCGCAGCGTGATCTATACTCCTAACCCTGGCGCGACCGGGCAGGATACCGTAACTGCAGATGTCATCTTCATCTCCGGAAATCAACAGACGGACCTCGGTCCCGCGCAGGCGAATGTCACCGTAACGAGCAGTACCACGGAGGGGGCGTCAACGCTGGTGTTCACCCATGAGTGGCCGGATGGGCGTATCACGGTGTTTTCGTTCTATACCTTCGCACCGGTAT
>JBBRJW010000104.1:0-7600 GCA_038218705.1 Chthonomonadales bacterium
TCGCGCGCTTGAGCCTGTGTGAGGCGCAATCTCTGCGGTGTGCGCTCTCGCCGGAAGGGGGGTGTGGCACGCTGCGTGCGCCCCGGCAAGTGAAGCACCAGCTTCGTTGAGTGCGGCAGGCTGCCTCACCCACAAGCTCGCCCTGCACGTTCCCGGGCAAGAGGACGCCGACAGGATCGGCGGGCGGAGTGAGGCTCGCGCCCGAGATGCCGAGGGGGAAAGGCTCGCGACACCCCCTTTCCGGCGAGCGCGCAAGCCGGATGCCTGACGGTCTGCGAGAAGCCAGGCGCGCGAGCGGGGCCGGAAGGCTGGGCCAGAAGGATAGCCAGGAGCGCTAACGGCCCGGCGGGAGGAAGGCAGAAGCGCGAGCGCGGACTTATGCTTCGTGGTCGTGACGGTGGTCGCCGTCGTGGGAGTGTGGGTGAGAGTGGAGCAGTGAGCCGTGGCGGTGGAGGTGAGCGTGGATCAGGTTCGCGCGTAGAAGCAGGGCGGTGTCCGCGAGAATGGTCGAGCATGGCCCGTCGGAAATGAGTGTGTGCGCCTCGCTAAACACGACCGCGCGCTCTGCAACGAGGGGCACAGCTAGAAGGTCGTGCGTGGCGATTACGAGCGTCTTGCCGGCCTGGCCGAGTCGCGCGAGCAGGTCGATCAGCTCCGACTGGGAGCGGGGATCGAGACCGTTGGTTGGCTCGTCGAGCAGCAGCACGTCTGGATTGAGCACAAGCGTGGAGGCGATGGCGAGCTTCTTCTTCTCGCCGCCCGAAAGCTGAAAGGGGGGACGGTCCAGCAGCGCCTCTATTCCAAGCAGGGCGGCCACGTCGGCGGTTCGCCGCGCGATCTCTGCAGACGTGAGGCCCATCTGCAGGGGCCCGAAGGCGATCTCTTCGCGGCCTGTTGCCGAGAAGAGCTGTGCATCTGAGTTCTGAAAGATGAAGCCCACTCGGCGGTGGAAGGCGAGTGCATAGGCTTCGTCGCGAAGGGTCTCCTCGGCGAGAGGCTTGCCGAAGGCGCTGATTCGACCGTGAGTGGGCGGAATGAGGCCGTCGAGCAGCTTGATGAGCGTGGACTTGCCGCAGCCGTTCGCGCCGAGGAGCGCTACTCGCTCTCCCTGCTCGATGCGCAGGCTCACGCTCTCCAGCGCGATGGATCCGCCTGGATACTGGTAGCCGATATCGTCCAGCTCGAACGCCGCCGTGGAGCGCGCGCGCGAATCATCCGGCGGGGCTGCAGTCTGGGGCGAGGTGTCGGTATGTGTCATCGGCCCAGCCTTACCACAAGGAGGGTAACGCCCGCCACTCCAACGGTCCAGAGCGAGTCTGCAGGGCGCCAGCGGCGCGGCGCGAGCTGAGTCACGCGGCCCTGGAACCCTCGCGCGATCATGGCCTGATTCACCTCCTCGGCGAGCGCGAGCGTCCGGCCAAAGAGCGCGCCGATGGTGCTGCCAACGAAATGGGAGCCGGCCCGGTTGGTGGAGCGGCCAACGGTGCGGCTGCGCCGGGCCACGAAGAGCTCGCTCGCGGAGTGGACAAGCACGACGATGTAGCGGTAGGTGAAGGCCAGAACGGTCACGAAGAGCCGGGGCAGCCCGAGCGCCCGCAGAGCGGAGAGCAGGTCGCTCCAGCCCGTGCTGAGCGTGAGGAGCGCGCCGAAGCTAATTGCGATCGCCACCCGGAGGGTGAGCCGTGTCGCGGTCCAGAGGCCGGCGGTTGTGATGGCGACGTGGGGAGCCGACCAGAGCACCAGCAGCTCGCGCCCGGGAGTCACCACGTTTAGGAGCGACGGCAGGGCGATTGCTCCCACAAAGATGGGCGCGGCGAGCCAGACTCGCCGGCTCAGGTGGCTTATGGGAATGCGGGACGCTACCGCTAGAAGGAGTGTGGTCGCGTAGAGCGCCATGAGAGCTGCCGGATGGCGGACAGCGCCTGCGGCGGCTATCAGCGCCATTAGCGAGAGGAGCCTGGCACGCGGATCGAGGCGCTGCAGCAGGCCATCGCGCCGCGCATACGGCTCGCCCTGGAGCGTGGTGGCGGCATTGGCCGTGAGCTCCGCAAGAGTCCTCTCCAGGAAAGGATTGGAGCGCGACCGCTCGCTCTCGGATGCAGGTTCCGCAGGCGCGGTGAGCCATGCGGGCAGCTCCGTTCCTCCGGGGCCGGCGGGAGGGACTTCACCTCCATCGCCACCGTCGGTCGGTGGCGTGCGCTTCGCGAGTGCGAGGCCAAGCAGGAGCGACGTACCCGCAATGACCCCCACGCCGAGCAGCGCTGAGGCGATATAGCCACGGCGATTTGCGCCATCCTCAGGCTGGGCATAGCCGGCAAGCCCGGCAACGCCATGGAATCCACGCGCCTCCCGCTCTGCTGCCGCCCGCGGAGTGTACGGGTGACCCTCCAGACGGGCGATCTGCACACTCATCTCGTGTGTGCTCCACTCGCCCCAGGCGCTGCCGCTCGCGAGGAGGCCGAGTGGAGAGAGTGCGACGAGAGCCAGCACGCCGACCCACAGGGCCTCCGCTCGCCCCGGTTTCCCGCCCGTAAGCTCGCTTCCATAGAGGGGGATACGCGCGCTCTGCAGATACCGAATGGCCGCTGCGGTCACTACGGCTTCCGCAGGCCCGGCCATCAGAAGATGTGTTCCAAGCATGGCAGGCAGAGTGATCGCCAGTCCGAAGGGGAAGTAGAGTGCGTGGCCGTTGGCCTCGTGAAAGAGCGCCGGCTGAATACCGAGCAGTACGCCCACCATGGCCGCGGCTGCGTTGATTCCAACATATGCGCCTGCGCCCGCGCAGAGGGCGCGAAGCGGCGCACCGGATGAGAGGCGCGCGGCAAGAAACCGGTAGACGGAGTAGCCCACGAAGGGCAGCACGAATGCCATAGTGAAGCAGTTCGCGCCGAAGGCGAGCAGCCCACCATCGCCAAAGAAGAGTGCCTGAATTGCGAGCGCTACAGAGACACCGATCACGGCGGCCCAGGGCCCGAGAAGGATCGCGAGGAGGGTGCCGGCCACAGGGTGCGCCGTGGAGCCACCAAGCGCAGGGATGTTGAAAAGCATCACGGTGAAGCAGAATGCGGAGCCGAGGGCGAGTAGGGGCATCTGCCGGCTCGCGAGGGAGGACCGTACGCGTCTTGCCGCCACTGCCCATACCGGGAGCATCGCTGCGCCACACGCGGCGCAGGTGGACGGACTGATTACCGAATCGGGAATGTGCATGGAGACGCCTCTGAGTGGAGTATGGCCGTGATACGATTCCCTAGAGTGTAGCACAATCCTGCACCCTCTGGTCCGCTGTCACACCGGTGCAGGGGCTTCGTAATCTGTTATCCAGAGAAGAGCAGTGGATGTAATTCCACGAGGAGCAAGAATAATGAAGACACTGTCCCCACGAATATCAGCCATGACGCTCGCCGCCGTTATCGGCGTTGGAACGGTTACCCTTCCGATCGCAGCCAGCGCCAGCGAGGCTGGCAAGCGCAACACCGCGATCGCTCTGGGCGCGGCAGCGGCAGCGCTGCTCCTCACCCAGAGAAACAAGCTGCCGGCTGTGGTTGCTGCCGCTGGCGCGGCATATGCGTATAAGAAGTACAGCGATGACGTGCAGGCGCGACATCGCTATGAGAACTACGGATACGACGGGTACCGCACGGGCGAGAACACCCGGTACAACGGCGACCCATACAACGACACCTCCTACCGCAACTCGGGTTACCGCGACAACAACAGCGATTATCCCAGCAACAGCGACGATTATCGCTATGGGAACTCCGATTATCGCGGCAGCGGTGATTACCAGTATCGCAACCAGAGCTCTAACCGCCGCCGCGACCGTGATCACGATGGAGACAACTCCTACCGCAGCGACCGCAGGGATCGGTACAGCAGCCAGTCCAACGGGGATGGCGACTACCGCAGCGGTGAGAATCGGAGCGCTCAGGCGCGGAATCATCGCTCCGCCCGATAGGCGATCCGCGGCCCCTTTGTAGACAGAGCCGCCTGGATTCGGAAGCGCTTCCGAAACCAGGCGGCATCTGTTTGTGTAACGACCGGGCTACTTCGTGAATGAGATCGGAAAGTCCGGTACTGAGGGCGGCTTTGTGGTCGTCGGGTGCTGGCCGCCATCGGTCAGCTCCTTTACGCGCTCCGAGAGGTAGTAGTCGAGGCTGGCGATGGTCACTCGCCCATCCCCCTTCAGGTCGGCTTTGCCGCTCAGGCCCTCAAGGAGCGCCTTTGTGAAGGCTCCGTGGCCCCATTTAGGATCCTCCTGGGCGTACTCCTTGCCCGTGGAAGCGGCAAATACCACAGCCCCGTTCTCGGCGCTGGAGAGCTCGTTTACGACAGAGACAATGTCGTTTCCGATCGCGCGAGTCTTCGGCCCGCCCGCTCCTCCAGAGTGACACGTGTCGACAAAGAAGATCACTTTGCCGGCGATGTCCTTGATCGTCTTCTCCACTTCGTAGAAGACTACGCCCGTGGCGCGCTTTCGCTCGTTCTCAAACGCGTAGGGTACGAAGTAGTAGTCGCCGCTGCCGTCGCGCACGCCGTGCCCGGAGAGGAATATCATGGCTACGTCTCGCGACGTTGTCTGCTTCTGGATCCACTCCAGGCCGTCGAGAACGCCCTCCTTGGTCGCCTGGTCATCCGTCAGCAGCTTCACTTCGACGTCCCGATAGAGCTTGCCCTTCTGGAGCGCCAGGGTACTCGCGAAGTCTCCCGCATCCTTTGCGGCGAAATCGAGCGTGTATTCGGGATTCTTGTACTTGCTCACGCCAACGGCGAATACATAGAGCTTGGGACGCGTGACATCGTCCGCTGCCTTCCCCTTCCATCGAACCCGCACGACCCCGGGGCTCGAAGCGCCATGCTTGTTCTCAGCAATCACGGCCACTTCGCAGTCGCGATTCGGGAGCGTGACCGAGAGGGTCTGCGTCCCCTCTACGGGTGCGGCTGCGTTATCCACCTCCACGATCCGGCGGGGCGCGCCCGCGGGTCGGCCATCGACAAGCGCTCGCACGCTGGTGACGGGCGCATCTGCGGGCGACCGTACGGAGAACTTCACCGTGACGGCCGAGTCGGCGATCTCATCGTTGTTCTCTGGCGAGAGAATCCGGACGACCGGCGGAAGCGTTTTATCGACGTCCACGACGTCGGTCTTCTTCCCGCGGGCATCGTCCGCCAGCTTCAGCGCCGCGGCCTCGTCTCGGGTTGTCAGAATCTGGTCCAGGACATCTGGCCGGTAGTTGGTGCCCCGGAAGCGTGAGGCCGGGAAGAAGTCGGCAGCCTGCTCCTTGCCGCGGTTGATATGCCAGCCGATCAGGTCCTCGCTGCCGGCCGCCGCGTCATAGTAGCCGCTGCGCGTCCACATCACCCACTGCTTCTGGTTGTTATGGAGGAAGAGCGAAACGATCGGTTTTCCGTTTTCGGTGAGGAACCACCGCAGTGTGCCATCGTGGAGCGCAGCCACTCCAACGGCCCCGTCGCTGCTCACATTGACATCCCATACCGCTCCGGGAGTCGGGATGGACCAGACCGTCTTGCCAGCGTTATCGACAAGGCGAAGCGCAAAGTCGGACCCGAGCAGCGCGTGGTGGTCATCGGGGAGCACGACCACGCACCGGTTGGTCTCGTTAGGCGACATCTCGACGGGATGGCCGTTTACCTTGGGCTGCATCTCGTTTTCGCAGCCGGTCATCTTCATCGCGTCTGTCGAGATGGTCGTGCCATGAAGTCCGCTCTTCTTGGCGAGCGCATCGGCCGCCGCGTCAGTCTTCGCAAGGCCGGTATCGAGCTTCTTTTCGGCGAGGTGGAATTGGGCCACCGCGGCGTTGCTGGGCTCATAGGTGAACTGCACGGTGTTCGCATTGTCGGAGAGCATGAGGGAAGAGAACTTCCACTCAACCACACTTCCGTCGAAATAGCGGGCCTTGTCTCCTGAGAGAACTCCCCAGGCGGGCGTACCGGAAGCAAAGAGCACCTGGCCGGACTTCAGCGGAGTGAGCGCCGTGATGGTTTCGAGAGAGGCCGGAATGTCCGTGGCGTCTCCCTTGCCTTCGTTCTCCCAGCGCCGGATAACCCGGAGCGCTCTGCCGCCCTGAATAATCGCGGCGCGCCCGGCTCCAAACAGCTTCTTGCCGTCAGCCGACCAGACCAGCTCGTCGAAAGCCATGTTCGGAAGCTTGATATCGTCCGTCGTCGGCGAGTATAGGAGCGCCAGCGTATCGGCCGCCAGCACGTTTACGTTCTTCGAGTCGCCGAAGCCAACGGCGATCTTTTTGCCATCGGGCGAGAAGGAGAGCTGATGCGGATGGGTTCCGCCGGTAGTCTTTTTGCGCAGCTCGAGCTCGAACTTGCTGTTGTACACTCGCACAAGCCCGTCGAGGCCAGAAGCGGCAAGGCGACCGTCGGACGCGAAACAGACACCGATACAATCGGCGCGGTACTCCTTGTCCTCCGCAACCTGCTTGCCATCCTCAAAGCGATAGATGCGCACCCCTTTGTCGGACGCCATCCCCACGGCCAAAAACTTGCCGTCCGGGGAGAAGCGTATGCACTGCGCAGCATCCGGAAGCCCGGTAATACGCCGGGTCAGCTTCCCCGATACGCGGTCGAAGATATAGAGCGCTACCGAACCGTCCCACGTGTAGCCGGTAAGTCCACCCGTCACAATGCTCTTGCCATCCGGCGAGACAGCGACACTGTAGAGCATCCCCTCAGGGCCGCCGGCAATGGGCACCCGCATGGTCTGCATAAGATCGCCGCTCGCGAGGTCCCACACGCGCAGCGTTGTGTCCTGCGAGCAGGTCACCAGGAACGTCTCCGCGGCGTCGACGGCCATATCCTTGATAACCCCTGCGTGCATGCCGGTCTCGATGCGGAGCATTGGGCGAGTAGGGGGATCTTCGACAGCGAACGAGCGGCTCGCGAGTGCGAGGAGAACTGCCAGTATCGAACAGACTCTCTTGAGGCGATGCATAGGGTCTTTTCCTCTATCGATGGAGTACAGAGATTGAAACGGCGACCCGCTGCCATGCGCTGGCGGGAGCGGACGCCGAGAGCAGCCAGGAGGCCAGTGCAGTATCTTCAGCCCCCTGCACCGCAGGAGGAGTAGCTTCAAGCAGGGCTACGCCAGACCGATCCACGCCGTCGGGACAGACGGCGCGGCGCGCGGATCTGAGCCGGGAAGAGGCTCGTGGCGGATCCGAAGCGGCAAACAGCAGGTGCAGCCGAACCGCCGGTTCCGGCACGTCCAGCGGGGAGAGGGTGACCGACCCCGCAGGCATGAGCGCGATTCCATTGCGAGCGTCGGCGAGCTTCACAAACTTGCAGGAACCGTCCTCGCGGTCGGCAAGCAGCGCCAACTGGCCCTGACGGGTCGATCGCACCTGAATCTTCAGGGCTCCGCTGGCGCCGTCAGCGCGGACGACAGTGGCCTCGATTCCCCTGGCGCTCGGGAGCCGAGCTAACAGTGCGCGAACCGCAGCGGGCTGGCCGGCCTGATCCGCTGCAATGCGACCGAGCGCCCGCTCGACGAGCTCCCCGGTCATTCCAAACACCGAGAGGCCAGGGTCCCGGCTCAGGTTGCCCGTTAGCAGCCGAATCGAGCCCGCCG
>JBBRJW010000105.1:0-7571 GCA_038218705.1 Chthonomonadales bacterium
GTAGAGCGACACATAGAGTATGTCGGGCCCGTTCTTAATGGCAGCCACGCCATCCTCTTCGTCGGCCCAGACAAAGTCTGGCTGCCCCGGGCTCATCGGCAGTCGCTTGCGGCTGGCGGGCTGAGCCTTCAGGAGGGCGACCTGCTCCGGCACTCCCAGAAGGCCGGCGGTAATCCGAAATCCCCCGTTCTTCATGCTCTCCTGCAGTGTGGCGAACAACTGGTTATCGGCTTCCATCTGCTGAACGGGCCCCACCGGCTGCGTATCGAGCGTAAGCGCGGGGGCAAAGAGAGCTGAAGCCTCCCAGGAGGGTCGCTCTGCGTAGGTGATATCGCCGGGGTAGTGCGAATCGCGCCAGCCCGCAATCGTCTCCGCGCGCATGGCCCGATTGCCGTCGGCGTCGAGCATTGGGTACCGGAAGACCGCCCGGGCCCGCGAGATCTTGCGAAGCTGCCCCAGGACCAGCGGATCGCCCTTCTGGCCGGGCATCCGAGTAGCGTCGTATATCTGCGCCACCCAGTCGAGCACCTCTCCGTAGTAGCCTACAAATCCAAGCTCGCGAGTGAGCCCCTTCTGCGTAAGCTGATAGTAGGCATTGCCGAGCGGCTTCTCCGGCCCATGGCCGGTTTCGCTGCCGAGCCACGGAACCAGTCCGATCGACTCGTGGAGCAGCCGCAGCATATCCGCTACCGGCAGCGCATGGGCAGGGTCTATTGCCTCCACGCCGCGATTGGCCAGGTAGGTGTACATGTCCACGATCATCGACTGGTTGGTGTACTGCCAGCCGATTGCGCCTTTGCCACTCCCGGCTCGCCTGCAGCATCTCCGACCAGGCCGCCCGCCTGGTTGGCCCGGAGACTCCGAACTCCGCCACCGGGTCGTCCAGAATCAGCCGGAACCCCGGGCCGAGCAGGCGAATCGCGTCTCCCGACGGGCCGAGTCCGAACCAGTCCGGGTTATAGGTTGACGGCTTCGACTCCGCGAGCCGCGGGTTGGCCCAGAACTGTGCGTAGAGATGGTCGAGTCCACGGATAACCTGCCCAAGCACGGCGGGCTGCTGGAAGGCTCGGCACCATGGCACTTGGTAAGCCCGGGCCAGAAACTGCATCTGAATCTAATTGAGGGGCTCGCTCCGTGCGAGCAGCCCATCGATCTCCCGGTTCAGGCGCGCCCGTCGACCTTCCTAATATATGGCCATTTAGAAATAACTCAGAGCACGTCAAGCAATCGAGCTGTTTGGCACGGATAGTGCAGGGATAGAGTGTAGGCACGTAGTGTGTTGCGCGGGCTTCCCAGGCGAACAGCAGGTTTGCTCCAGGATTCCTCCGCCAGGCTTACCCGCTGTTTCCCCGTGCTTCCGTCAACCGTGTGTCGGGTGGCATCAATGTAACACTGGCACTCAGCATGCCCACCCGGCGCTTCTGCACAGCGCGAACTCGGGTCTCGTAAACGAGCAACCTGATCTATCGCAAAGGACGATCATCTTGCGAAACCACCTTCTATCCCTCTCCATTGTTGCCCTCATTGGCCTCGGGCTCGCCGACGTGGCGATTGCCGCCTCCACGCCTACTCAGACCCAGACGGTCCCACTTAAGCCGACGAACTCCTTTACACCGCTCACGTTTACGAAGTTCGATCCGGACCTCGGCACGCTTAACAGCATCGACATCTTCCTCTCCGGTCACGAAGAGGCGGACGGTACTGTGAGCGCTATAGGCAGAGACGGCAGCTACACCTTCCGGAGCACCACGCAAGTAACCCAGTTTTATGCCGGCGGACGCCACCTTAACGATGTGCTCCCGTCAAACACCGACACCCAGGTGCTGGGAAGCGGCGGCAGCCCCATTCCTTACGCCTATGCTCACCAGTCGGGTGATGCGAGCATCTACTACACTCTGAGCAGTGCAGCGGACCTTGCTAGCTTTACCGGCCCCGTTGGCTCTCCTGGAACACTGGATCTGGTCGTCTTCATTGGCGCCCTGTCCAGCATCACGGGCCCAGGCAGTGTCACTAATTCGATCTCGACCAGCGGCGGTGCTGTGAGCAGCGTGACCTACAACTACACTCCGGCAGCAGCCGACACGCCCGAGCCAGGCGCCCTGGCAATACTCGCCGCGGGAAGCGCCATGGGAGCAGCGCTCCTTCGCCGGCGCCGTGCATTGAAGTAGTCTCGCTCACTCCATGAGTCGCCGCAGATTACCTGCGTCCGGCACCGCCTCCACGCTGCCAACCGAGGGTTGGCCCAGTCCTGCGCGCAGGTGATCGAGCCCACGCACAACCTGCCGAACCACGGCGGGCTTATAGATGGCGCGGCACGTGGACGGCCCCGGCGAGAAACTGCATCTGAATCTAATTGGGCTGCTCGCGCGGTGCGAGCAGCCCAATCAATGTGCCGGACTTGGCGCCCACCGATAAGGGCGAGCACAGCACGGCTCGAACGTGCCAGATGCCTACCGGGACTGCACTCCCTAATGAAGCAGAGTAACCGTACTCTCGCCACCACTCCTCACATGCGCGTACCCTCTTTGTCAAGCGAGCAGCCCGCCAATCGGTATATTCAATATAAGCACGGCATGCGAGCGCCTTCGCCAGACGAGACCGGGCGAACACATTCGGACCACATCACGTTCTCGCCGAGTCATCTAGGGCACGGAATCAGAAAAATAAATTGATAATCGACGCTGAATCGGTCTGTTTGGCACGGATCGTGCAGAGAGAGTAAGTGTAGGCACGTGGTGTGTCGCGCGCAGTTCTTAGGCGGACAGCAGGGTTTGCTCGATGAGACCCCGTTAGATTCACCCGCTGTTTCCCGTGCTACAATCAACAGTGTGTCGGGTGGCAGCAGTGTAATACTGACCATCAACATGCCAACCCACCGTTTCTGCACAACGCGAATTCGGGTCTCGTTATCGAGCAACCTGATCTATCGCCAAGGAGGATCATCTTGCGAAACCAGCTTCTATCCATCTCTCTTGCGGCCGTCATCGGCCTCGGGCTCTCGGGCGCGGCGAAGGCCGCCTCTACGCCCGCTGATGTCCAGACAGTCCCACTTCAGGCGACGAACATCTCGACCACAATGACGTTCACGAAGTTCGATCCGAACCTCGGCACGCTCAACAGCATCGACATCTTCCTCGCCGGTCACGAAGAGGCGGGCGGCACGGTGAACGCGATTACGTCGGACGGCACTTATGTCTTCGGCAGCGGCGCTACCATCGTCCTCAAGAAGCCGAACAACAGCACCATTGGTGTCGTGCTGCCGGGAAACTCTGATAGCCAGGCCCTCATTGCGGCCAATATCCCGCCGTCCTACGACTACGCTCAGCAGACGGGTGATGACAGCAACACGTTCACTCTGACCAGTGGAGCGGACCTTGCTACCTTCACCGGCCCTGCAGGTTCCCCTGGCACGATCGGTCTGGGCTTCACGGCCATTGGCTCGTCCAACATCAGTGGCCCCGGCACCGTTACGGCGACGATCTCCACGAGCGCCTCTGGTACTGGCAGCGTGGTTTACAACTACACCCCGGCAGCGACCGAAACGCCCGAGCCGGGCGCCATGGCCATGCTCGCTGCGGGCGGAACCATGGGAGCAGCGCTCCTTCGCCGCCGCCGCGCAGTGAAGTAGTCTCGCTGGTAGCTTGAAGGGGGGCCGGGCTGTATCAACTAGTCCGGCCCTTCTCTTCTTTTTTCGGTTTATTGAGTGCAGTCAGGCAGAATCTGTCCGGATGGCACAGTTTATGCAGTATAAGAGAGTAATGGCTTGCGGTCCGAACGACCCCGCTTCATCGGGTTACCCCGTATAGCCTACTGTCTGATCCCGGGGATATCCATCCGTTCCCGTATATGAAGGAGAACGAAATTGCTTACAAGACGGCTTACACTCACGATGGCCGCGGCTGTCGCACTCGGCACTGCAGGTGCGGCGAACGCACAGGTCATCACCCAGACCATGAATGCGGCGCAGCAGGGAACGAACTTTACCACGAACCTGGTGTTCAACAAGTTCGACCCGCTTAACGGAACGCTCAACAGCATCGACTTTCTGCTGAACGGAACCGCCCTGGGGGACGCTACCCTGTCGTTCACCTCCGCAGCCGGCACCTACACGTTCACGGCAGGAGCTGTAATCCAGCTGAAGCGGCCCGGCGGCGCGTCGACGCTGGTGACAATCCTCCCGAGCGTCCAGGACCCGGAAGCGCTCGGGGCCATCCCGCCCAATCCGTCCTACCACTTCGCCTCGCAGACCACCAGCGACTCCAATAGTCTCCTGGGCGACACTCTCGCCGCTGACCTTGCCGCCTTCACGGGCGCCGGTCAGACGGTCACCCTGCCGTTCATTGCCAATGGCGCATCCAGCGTCGGTGGACCTGGAACCGCTACGGCAACTATCTCGACCAGCGCTTTCGGCTCTGCAACCGTGGTCTACCACTACTCTCCCACTGCAACTACCCCGGAGCCGGGCTCGATCGCCCTTCTCGCCTCCGCGGGCCTGGTGGGTGGCGGACTTATTCGCCGCCGACGCGCCACCAAGTAATTCTGCTCACACTGCTACGAAGGTCCACACCGCTCAAGCGGTGTGGACCTTCTGCATTTACCTGCATCAGCACTCTTGTATCGCCTCACCACCGGTCGCTTCCCTCATCGCTCACATAGACTGCTCACGGCGCCGCACACTGGCTCCGCGGTAGGGGCTCTCTCAGCGAGGGCCAGCGCAGGGCCCGGCGCCGATCGCTCAGGTGGTATATTCGAATGTTAGAATATACTGAACTGCTACGGTATAATAGAGTCGAGGCCTAAAGGCCGCCGATGAGGGAGGCTAAGATGTCCGATGCACTGCGCACTTTTAAGGCGAGTATCTTCCACGCTCTCTCCCACCCAACCCGAATCGCTATTGTCGAGGAGCTTCGTGAGGGCGAGCTCTCGGCGGGCGCAATCGTGCATCGTCTCAAGCTGGAGCAGGCAAATGCTTCTCAGCACTTCGCTGTGCTTCGCGCGAAGAACATCGTTACCGCCCGCAAGGACGGAAACCAGGTCTTCTACGCTGTTCGCGATCCGCTCCTGATTGAGGTGCTGGACGTGATGCGGCGCTACTTCCATGCCCATGTTCAGGAGGCGTTAGCGATGCTGAAGGAGATTGATGAGTCCGAAGGGGAGCGACCGTCCATTGAGTAAGACCACCAGCCCGAGAACCGCCGACGCGCCGCTGCGCCCGAAGCTAATGGATTGTCGGGCCCGCTATACGAAGCGCGACTTCATCGCCGACCTGATTGCCGGGCTTACCGTTGGCCTCGTAGCGCTTCCACTTGCAATGGCATTCAGCATCGCCAGTGGAGTGCCGCCGCAGGCTGGCATCTACACGGCCGTGGTTGCCGGGTTCATTATATCCGCGCTCGGGGGCTCGCGATTCCAGATCGGCGGGCCAACCGGCGCTTTCGTGGTGATCGTTGCAGGGATCGTAACCCGCTTTGGAACCTCCGGCCTCCTCATGGTGACCCTGATGGCCGGGGTGATGCTCGTGATCATGGGCCTTACGGGCCTCGGCGCAGCCGTGAAGTATATTCCGCGGCCGGTAACCATCGGGTTCACGAATGGGATCGCACTCCTGATCGCTTCGACACAGATCAAGGACTTTCTGGGACTCCGAGTGACCACCGTGCCGAGCGAGTTTTTTGCTCGCATGGTCGTACTGGCCGAGAACCTCAGTGCGGTGAGTTGGCCCACCGTGGGAATAGCGGCCGCCTCGCTCTTCGTAATCCTGGTTACCCGGCGCTTCACAAAACGGATTCCCGGCTCCATCGTGGCCCTTGTGCTCGGAACACTGGCCGTAGTCATCCTGCATCTGCCGACCGCAACCATCGGCAGCCGCTTCGGCGGTATCCCGCAGGGATTTCCGCCCTTTGCGATCCCGCGGTTTCGACCTGATCTCGTGCTTCCGCTGCTGCCCTCCGCGCTCACAGTAGCGCTCCTCGGGGCCGTCGAGAGCCTGCTCTCCGCCGTGGTCGCCGATGGAATGGGTGGAGACCGGCACTACTCCAACATGGAGCTCGTTGCACAGGGAATTGCCAACATCGTAACGCCGCTCTTCGGAGGTATTCCCGCTACCGGAGCGATCGCCCGAACCGCCACCAATATCCGATCTGGCGCGCGAAGCCCGATCTCCGGCATGGTCCACGCTCTCACGCTCCTGATGATTCTGCTGGTCGCCGCGCCGCTCGCGCGCTTCATTCCGCTGGGCACCCTGGCTGCGGTGCTCTTCGTTGTTGCCTACAACATGGGGGAGTGGCGCGAAATCGGCGCGATCCTGCGCCTCTCGAAAGCCGATATCGCCGTCTGGGCCGCCACGTTCCTGCTAACGGTCTTCGCCGATCTAACCGTCGCGGTCGAGGTAGGCATCGGGCTCGCAGCGCTCCTCACCATCCACCGTGTCGCGGAGACGACCACGGTTTCGACCGTAACACCGGAGTATATCGAGCGAGGCCGGAAGCACATCCTACAGGACAAGAGCGTTCCTCCCTTTGTATCGATCCTGCGAATTCATGGCCCCTTTCTCTTCGGAGCGACAGACAAGCTGGCCGCGGAGACGGCGGACCTGAACCGTTTTCGGCCAGTGGTCATCCTTCGCATCCGGAACATGACAGCGATCGACGCAACGGGGCTCTATGCGCTGAAGGACTTTGCCGCAAGGCTAAAGAAGGGCGGCAGGACGCTGCTCCTCTGTGGCGCGCGCGCGCAGCCAGCCGAACTCATCCTCCACTCCGAGTTTACCGCCTCCATCGGTGAGGCGAATATCCTGCCGCACGTTGAGGCTGCTCTCGCGCGCGCGAGGGAGATCATGGAAGACTTCAGCGGCGTCGGACACGCTATTGCGGCGGAGTATACGTCGCACGCACCCGTGTAGCGCCGTCGAGAAGCGAACGCGCTCCCGGTTCACGCTGGGCGCAGTTCCAGAGAGTCGCCAAACTCTGCGGAGGGCGCTCAAAGTGATTCCCAGTTACAGGAATTGGCGTGGCGGTCGGCGAACAGTTGCGCCATCAAATGCGCCGTGAGCCGAAGCCAACGAAACAACCGCCCACGCGGTTGGGAGAAGCGCCATGCAGCTGACAATGGGCAAGCGAGAACTTGAGCTGGGCGGGAAGTATCTGGGGCGGCTCAGGGAATCTAACGACCTGCTGGAATATCCCGCCGACCTGCGTGAGCGCATGGAGGAGGAGGGATACCTCCTGATCCGCGGTCTCCACCGCCGAACCAGCGTCGAAGCGGTCCGTGATCGGATGCTGGCAGCGCTCGATGCGAATGGCCAGATCGATCGCTCTGCTCCGGTCCCACTCGCGGTGGCCGCCCCCGGCGGTCGCGGGGCATTCCTCGGTGGAAGCAAGGAGCTGACGCGCTCCGAGGAATTCCTTCACGTTGTAGAGGGACCGGAGGTCATGAGCTGGTTCGCCCGGTTCCTGAGGGCCGACGTGCTCACGTTCGACTACAAGTGGCTGAGGGTAGTCGCGCCCGGTGAGTTCACTGGTGCACACTACGATGTGGTCTACATGGGTCGGGGCACGCATAACCTCTTCACC
>JBBRJW010000106.1:0-7416 GCA_038218705.1 Chthonomonadales bacterium
AATCCTTTAGATCCGACGGTGTTGACGCTCTGATGGACACCTCGCCGCATCTGCGCGGAACTCTACACGATAAGTGGACCAGGGTGGCGCGGACGGTCACCTGCAGGTCACCTCCGCAGCCTGAACATTCGGAAACGTCGAATTAGCTTCGTGGGGCACATGTGCCCGCATTGCGTTCTTCAACAGACGCCTTTCGATCGCCGCCTTCGTCCGCAATAGTGGCTTCTTGGCGCGCGACAAAGCCAGCCTCGACATATTCTGGCTCCGCGACGAGAGTCTGGAAGACAGCGCCAACCTGCCGTCTCCGGAAGTGCTGGCGGCCGAGATCATGGAGGACCTGGAGGCCGCGTTCGACCAGTTCGCCGAGATCGCCGGCGGCCTGAGCCGTGGCGCCGCTCTCGATGCCGTCCCCGCATAGCCCCCGCGGTTGCCGCCCGAAACAGCCCTCGACCCTCTGGCCGAGGGGAGAGGCCCGCGGCACCCCCTTTCCGGCGAGCGCGCAAGCAGGAAGCCTGACAATGAGCGAGCAGCCAGGCGCGCGAGCGGATCAGGAGATCTGCATTCGACGTGCCACCCTCGACCGCCTCCTGATCGCAGAGGGCCTCCGGAAACGCAAGAGGCTTGGAGAGAACGTCGTGAGGAAGCGCCGCAAGCGCAAAGCCGCAGAAGGCAGTAGGCTCCAGATCGGCGGCAAACTTCGGCTGGCTCAAATGCGGGTTCCCGAGAAGCAAGAGGAGGGACGGGCGAGCGCCTGTCCCTCCTCCGGAAACCAGTCTTGATGTGAGCCTACTTGATACGCTGGGCGCCCTGCGCCGCCGCCGTCACGTAGATGGCCGCGCTCCGGCCCGTAGCGCTCTTGTAGAGCGCGGGCACGCGGTCGAGGAAGTCCGCCACCGCCTCGTCTTTCACGAGGCTTACCGTGCAGCCGCCAAAGCCAGCGCCGGTCATTCTCGCTCCAAACACGCCTGGAATGGAGCGCGCTGCGCCAACCATCGCGTCCAGCTCGGCGCAGCTCACTTCGTAATCGTTCTTCAGACTCTCGTGCGAGGCATTCATAAGCTCGCCAAAGCGCGCGATGTCGCCAGCCTTGAGAGCGGCCACGCCCTCAAGCGTACGGGCATCCTCAGTAATGACATGTCTCGCCCGCTTGCGGGTCACTTCCGGCAGGCGATCGGCAAACTGCTCGAACTGCTCGGGCGATACGTCCCGAAGCGCGGTGATCCCTGGCAGGAACTCCTTCAGGATCTCAACCGCGCGCTCGCACTCCGCACGGCGGGTATTGTACTCGGAATCCACCAGGCCGCGCTTCTTGTTGGTGTCCGCGATAACGATGGATACGCCCGATTTCGGCAGTGGGACCGCCTCGTACTCGAGCGAGCGCGTGTCGATGAGGAGCGCATGATCCTTCTGGCCGAGTGCGGAGATGAACTGATCCATGATGCCAACGTTAACGCCGACGAACTCTCGCTCCGCGCGCTGCGCCAGCAGCGCCAGGCGCTTGCCATCGATCTCGCGATTCTGGATTGAGGCAAAGGCAAGCCCGCATGCCACCAGCATGGCTGCGGACGATGAGAGGCCGGAGCCGAGAGGCACATCGCCAACGATCACACAGTTCATTCCCGCGACCCCGAAGCCATCGCTTTTCAGGATGGAGGCCATGGCCCGCAGGTAGTTAGACCACTTCTCCCGTCCCTCCGTCGCGTGTTGGATATCGTTCAGGTCGAAGGTGGACGACTGGTTGAAATTGAGTGCGCAGGCCCGGACCTGGCTGTCTGGACGGAGAGAACAGGCAATCAGTACATCGCGCTCGATCGCTGCCGGGAAGACGAAGCCATCGTTGTAGTCGGTATGTTCGCCAATGAGGTTGACACGACCGGGGGCGCGGACTACGGCCTGCGGCGCGCTGCCAAACATCTCCAGGTACTTGCGCTCGACCTCATCAATGCGGGAGCTCTCATCGGGGGTTGCCATCACATTTCGCCTCATGAAGAGAATAGGCCATCGGCGAGCGATGCTCGCCAGGGAGGCTGCGCGGCAATCTGCGCTCGCCCGGCTCATCCATGGCCCTGTTTGCGAGTATAGCACACCGCCTACATCCGAGCACCATGCGGGAGAGGAGTGGCTCCGGGCTGCGACCCGTCACGCGCTTCACGCTGTCAGGTCCCGGCAGGCGGGGCGACGCACTTGCGCGGGCTCAGGGCTGGAAGCCTGCACGCAAGAGTCGGTCTGAGATCTCGCCAGCCTCCGGCGCCCGGAAGGGGCGGACTGCAGGGCTCAGGCCCGGAGTCGGCGGCAGCCCGAGCTGGTAGGGGCCCGCAGCGCGCGGCGCGAGGTTTCGTTTGCCCGCCATCCGAAGGCGGACACTTCGCACGATCGGGTTGTCCCCTTGCTCGATGAGGAACGCCTCGCCGCTTCGCGTCGCGATCTCGATGACGGAAGCCGAGGTCTGGTGCAGGACCTGATGGCCATCATGCACCCGGATTCGGATGCCGGGGCCCCAGGGATTAAAGATCCGGCAGACCCCGCCAAGCAGGCTCTTTATGGCTGCGTAGCGCGTGCGGCCCTCAAGAGCCTCCGCGCTGACCCTGAACCCTCCAGGCGCGATGAGCGAGAAGGAGCCGGACCAGCCGGGAGGAAGCTCCGGAAAGACCCGCAGCGCGGCAAGAGGCGCTCCCGCGAAGCCTGCGCCGCTGTGTACGCCGCCAACACTCTCCGCGATCGCGTCCACATCGAGCGGCTCTTCCCGCAGCAGCATGCCGCTGACCTCCGCGCAAAACGCCCCGGCCGCCGCTATGTCTGGCACTCCAGCAAGGCCCCGCATATAGCCCTGTGGCCCCGGCCTGAGTGCGCGCAGTCGCTCCGCGAGGTCCACATGCCAGAGCGGGCCGCCAGCGTCGTTCCATATCTCCATCGCCGTGGGCTCACCCAGGCTGCGCTCGCCCAGTTCCCAATCCGCGCGGTGCTCTTCATCTGCGTCGATCTCCCGGCTCGCCCATCGGAGGGCTCTCAGTGCGCGGCGCAGGAGCGCTCGCTCGTCAGACGGCAGCATCGCCGGCGGGCGAAGGCGGGCGAGGTCGAGCGCATAGGTTGAGGCAGCGCGAAGCAGGGGGTAGGCCCGCTCCTTCAGGAAGAAGATATCGGGAGCGCAGCGCCAGGCATCCCAGACAAGCAGTGCGGTCAGGAGGCCCTCTGCTCCGGAGGGGTCAGCGATGCCGCCAGACTCGAAACGTGCAGGCAGGTCACGGGCCAGCGGCTCTTCCGGGGTTTCGGGCGGCGCGGGAGCGGCGAATACTGGCGGGCTCACCTCCGCGCCGCTGTAGTTGAAGGCTTCTGGAAAGCGCGCTCCTGCCATGCCTGACTCCGTGCGCGCGGCCATCTGAGGCAGCATCCGGTAGAAGCTGTCCACGATTGGCACGGAGAGCTCCAGGTGGTTTGTCGCGATGAGGCCGTCGAGAATCGATCGCAGCTCGGCGCTCTGATAGATTCCGCTCACCTCTCGCCGATCACCAAGCGAGCGAAAGAGGCCGCCGTCGGCGAGGGGGGGATCGTAGCCACGTGAGCAGCACGCGAGCTGATAGAGAGCGAGGTGCCACAGATTCGTGGCGAAGGCTGCCTCGGGCGCATCCTCGGGGCCGTGGAGGCGCACGACCGATTTCTGCCAGAAGTGGCTCCAGTGCTGCCGCTGCTCGCGGAGCAGTCGGTCATAGCCTTTCCTCATGGCGGTATCGAGTCGCGCGCGGGCCAAGCGGACCGGGTCTCCGTCCACCGGGCTGGTCGCGACCGACAGATAGAGCGTGAACCGGCTCGACCGGCAGGGCTCCACGGTGAGCGTGGCGCTGCCCCTCCCCGTGAGGCTCGCCTCGGCCTGTTTGCCTTCAATTCGCGCCATCATCGCATATCGTCGATCGGGCAGCGCTTGGAGCAGGCCGATGTTGTGGCCGAGGGCGAATGGGTGGGCGCGCCGACCCAGAGAGACTTCTATCTGGCGCTGACCATTCCGGAGCATCTGGTCCGCGTAGTGGATGACGATGATTCCGGTGGTCGCGGAGGCAAATGCAGTGATCTGGCATGCACCGGGATCGGCGTCGGATTCGATGTGTATCGTGCCGTTGTAGAGGGAGAGTCTCTGCTCGTAGTGGGCGGAGCCCTTGAACAGTGCGGGGTCCGTGAAGAGTGAAAGGGTTCCAGCGGCGACCTGCGTCGTGGCCTCCGGCTCGCCGGAGCGTTCAGCCGTTGCGGAGCGCCAGAGGTCGCTCTTCTGCACCTGAAGCCGCAGGCAGCCCGGCGTCCAGAGCGCGGCCCCCAGGTCACCGTCTCCGATCGGCATCGCCTCGCTCGCGCGATGGGGCGCGCGCAGATAGACGAGATCCTGTTCGGCCATGACGCTGGGATAGTCGACGCTAAGGCCGCTTCCGTCGAAAGCGATCGGGATTCTCTGCCGGTTGAGGCGGGCGGCCTCTACCGCGCGATGAGCGCTGGCCAGTGTGGGCATCTACATCCGTCCGTGAGTACAAGGCACAACGATCCAATGCGTGGCCTTCGGGCCTTCGCTTCTACCATTGTCGGCTTTCGGCTCTCCGGGCTGTAGGAGCTGGAACAATCGAACGCACCTGGCGTACTTGTGTGCGGGTCCGAGAGGAGCGGCGTCCGGAAGCGCCGCCCCCAAAACAGGCTGCCTTGATTTTGCGGAGACTTAGAGTACGGGTGAGAGGGAGAGTTGCTGATGGAAACTGCACAGGATCGTCTGGTGCGCTATATTCAGGATGCTCACGCTGCCGAGGTGGGCATTGCCGACGTGCTGAAAGGGTTTATAAAGGAGATCAGCCTGCCAGAGGCAAAGATGGCGTTTGAGGAGCATCTCAAGGTAACCGTGAGCCAGGCAAGTCGGCTCGAGGCGCGCCTCAGCGCTCTGGGTGCGGAGCCGTCTGGTGGCAAGGGCTTCGTGAACATGCTTCTGGCGAAGATGAGCGATATGATGCATGCCGCTCACGACGAAGAGGACAAGGTTACTCAGGATCTGATCAAGGCTTATGCCACGGAGCATCTGGAGATCGGCATGTATACGTCTCTCCAGTCATATGCCGAGGCGGTGGGCGACCGTGAGACGGCCGCGCTGGCTCAGCAGATCATGAGTGAGGAGAAGGAGGCCGCGGAGAAGGTCTTTCCGATGATCGCCGCCGCCGCGAAAACGCCGCTTAACAAAGTGGCTGCGTAGCCGCGACGAAGGAGTTCGGGCCTGGGAGACTTACTCGCGGCTGCCCGCCTGCCGCTGGGCCTCCCGGGTCCGATCTTTCTCTGCAATCGACTCGCGCTTGTCGTAGAGCTTCTTGCCGCGGGCGAGCGCAATCTCCATCTTCGCGAAGCCACGCTGGAAGTAGAGCTGAAGCGGGATAATCGAAAACCCTTTCTGCTCGGTCTCGCGGCGAAATTGTTGGATCTCCCAGTCGTGAAGGAGGAGCTTTCGCTTTCGGAGTGGCTCGACGTTGTAGCGATTGCCCTGTTCGTAGGGCCTCACGTGCATGTTGTAGATCCAGATTTCGTTGTTCTCGACCCGGCAGAAAGCGTCCTGAATGTTCACGTGTCCTGCTCGCAGGGACTTGACTTCGGTTCCTACCAACACCAGCCCGGCGTCAAGCGTCTCCAGCACCTCGTACTCGTGCCGCGCGCGCCGGTTAACCGCCACCTGCTTGCGGGCATTATGGTCGCGCGTCACGGCTTCTGGGGTCGCCGCGCTCTTCTGATTGCTCACTCGATTCATCTCCTCACGTTAGTCGGTCGGGTAGGACCGACGACTTATCTGTGCACTGGCTTCGGGGCGGCGCTGCAAGACTCGATCGACGCTCTGCAGCAGATCTGCCTGATTGATCGGCTTTCCGAGAACCTCGTCGGGGAGCGTTTCCGTCACATGCGTCTGCAGAAGGCTCTCGCCCCATCCCGTCAGCAGCACCACCGGCAAACTGGGCCAGCGGCGCTTCAGTTCCGCAACGAGCTGCAGGCCGTTCATGCCTGGCATACCATGGTCGGTAATCACTATCTGGAAACCCTCGGGCTGCTCCTCGATGAGGCCGATAGCGTCGTGCGCATTATGCACCGCCGTTGCATGGTACCCGTGGCGGCTCAGAATGGTTGACACCACACTCGCAACAAAAGGTTCATCGTCGACAACGAGTACTTCAACAAGCGCTGCCGGAGCAGGAAGCGAAACGCCTGAAACCGACACATGCGCCCCGCGCTCGAGCTCGCGTATCGGGAGCCTGACCAGGAAGTGCGTTCCCATTCCGGGCTCACTGGAGACTTCGATCGATCCGCCGTGGCGCTGAATAATCGTCCACGAGACCGCCAGTCCGAGCCCCGTTCCCTCGACTCCGCGCGTGGTGAAGAAGGGGTCGAAGATCCTATTGATCACCTCGGGCGGCATGCCGTGGCCGGAATCTCTTACCTCTATGGCGACCTCTTTCAGGCTCAGATGCCGTGTCGCAATATTGAGCGTGCCACCCTTCGGCATCGCATTCAGCGCATTGTGAACGAGATTAATGAGCACTTCGCGCAGCCCGCTCGGCTCCGCATAGATCAGCGGGGCCGGCTGGAGATCCATCGTGACATCGTAGCTATTGCCTTCGCGGTGCGCGGCATCGCGCCAGCGAGGCCGTGTCAGATCGACGACGTCGCGAACGATGCCAGCGATATCGGTCGGTTCACCGTGGCTGACCCCACGCTGCTTTGCGAAGCTCTGCAGCCGATGGACCGTTGTGCTCGCGTCCTGGGCAGCCTTGGTGATGATGGCGAGATAGCCTTTGAGCGTCGCAGGGTCATCGAGAGTATCGGTGGCGAGCTCGGCGTACCCGAGAATCGCCTGAAGCGCGTTGTTGAAGTCGTGAGCTACACCACTGGCCAGCTCGCCGATCGCGCGCATCTTTTCAACCTGGATCATCTGGGTCTGGGTTGCGCGCACCTGCGCAAGCGCGCCTTCAGCTTCGCCGCGCGCGGTCTCCGCATCGTGCTGCGCGTTCACCAGCTCCGTTACATCGAAGCTCAGCAGAAGCACTGCCACGACTTCGCTCGCGTCGTTTCGGATCGGAACCAGCGAGAGGTCGCAGACCCCGGTCGGCCCCCCGTCGCTCGTGTGAACGTGGTGGCTGGCATGGGACGGCGAGCCACCACGCGCGTCTTCAAACAGTGGCTCGGGCAAATCATGGAGCTGTCCGGCATAGTGACGCCCCAACATGGCGCTCCGATCCTTTCCGTACTTCGCCGCGGCAGCAATGTTGATCGCAAGGATCGTACCGTCCACTGCGAGATAGACAATTCCAACCGGAGCGTTTTCGATGATGGATTGAAGCTGCCGACGCTGACCTCCGAGCTCCTGGTACAGGTCCGCGCGCTGCAGGCCGGCCGCAGTGTGCGCCGAGAACGCGG
>JBBRJW010000107.1:0-7393 GCA_038218705.1 Chthonomonadales bacterium
CAATCCCAAGAGTGATCGGCGCACAACGCAGGGCATCTTCCACATCGCCGATGGCGGCCTGCCAGTGCCGGCCGACAAGGTCGAGGTACCGAAATCCGTCTTTGGCGAGATCCTCTGCAAGGCGCTCCATCCGCCGACCGAATTGATGCGGCTCCCGTTCACCTCTGCGCAGACCGCTCAGGCTGAGTGCTGGGTCTCCCTCTACCTCCGGCCAATTGTCTGCCCGGAAGTTCCCGGCATCATGCCGGAGAAGCGCATGGAGATCCGCTTCTTTGTGCCCGGCAACCTTGTTAGCAACCTCGATTTCGTGGAATCGATCTTCGGCAACGCCGGCGATCCCTATCTCCCGCGGTTTGACGCGGGGCTCGACGTGGAGCACTGGACAGGGCACACCGGCTGCGTTATCCTGGCGCCACACCTGGTGGGCGTCCGAAAGTCGGACCTCGGGCTCCCCCGCCGGGAGGATGCAACCGAGCGCCAGCGCCGCGACGGCATGTGCTGGAAGACTCCCGATGAGCTCTACAATGGAGGCAACGCCTTCAAGCTCTGCTGCCGGGACGAGCAGGGCGTGATCGTCACCATCATCGCAGACAACTATTTCGGCTACTGTAAGAAGGAAGTGAAAACGCAGATCAGCTTCTCCGCGAATCTACTCGGATACTGCGAGGAGGAGCACGCCGGCGGCGCGCTCGTCTATCCGAGTTATGATCTGGGCGAGGAGTTCCGAGGCGATAAGCACGTTCCCCGCCTCGACCACAATTTCGCGGAAGTCGTGGAGCGGTACGGCGCCCTGATGAACCTCCAGCCCGAGGGCTACGGGGTCGACCGAAAATACCCGGATATTCTCTACGTGCCAGAGGACGTCTGCTTCGACCTGCACAAACAGTCAGTCTCCTGGACCACCTCTGCCGGTGAGAGCAGCATCAAGCTACTGCCCGGCAAGACCTATATGCGGCCCTCAGGTTACAAAGTGCATATGGCGAAGCCAACCGGCGGACGCGCCTGGCGGCTCATCGGCACAGTGGCCGAAGGAACTCTGTGCCATAAGCCATGCACGGTATCTGGAGGAGGCAAGTCCGAGATCTCGAAGCCGATCACCGACGCCATTCTGCAGGGACCCGTCTTCGTAGCCGACTTCAAGAGCGACTTCGAGCGCGTGGCCGGGCTTATCGGCCGTGAGTACTCCGACCGCTTCCAGGACGAAGCGCTGCGGAAGCAGGATAGCCGCCCGGTGCTCAGCTCGCAGCGCTCACTCGGCTCGGTCATTAAGCTGATGACGCCCGCCTCCCGGGAATTTACGGCGGAGTACAACGCGTGGCTTGAGACTATTCCGCAGTATATCAAAGAGCTGATGTTTGTTGTGAAGCGCTTCTACAAGCCGGGGTGGGGCGACGACTGGCAGAGCCATTTCAGCGTCGATATTATCAACGGGGCGGCGGGCAACGAGCTCAAATGCGATAACCGCAAGCTCGTATCCAGCTACTTGCGAGTCGGCTTCGATGAGGATGGCAACTGGCAGACCTTTGGGCTCCGCAAGGACTTCGCGCCGGCGGTAAAGTGGGCCTTTGAGGACGATATCACTGCTTCCGTGGTTGCTCCCGCAGCACACCTGGCCGATCTCAACCCGGACTACAAGAACCCGGCCGTGAAGTTCGTTAAGAACTGCGAGTCGCGCCTCTTCCAGAGGCCGGACGACGCAATTCTTCGCGGCTACGACAAGCAGACCGAGGCCGACTTCGCCAAGCCGGGCAACTTCTTCTCGAACTATGCCCCGCTGACAGTGGCGCAGGCGAGCGAGCTGATGGAGGATTCGATCGGTTTTGCCGCCTTTACGGAGCCGATGCAGAACCTGGTTCGCTCGGTGGTAGAGACGGGCAAGCCCGCTTTCTTCGTCTCCTCCGCGCACCCGCGCATTGTGGACGGCAAGCCAACAAAGAACCCACGCTATCTGCAGGTGCGGCCGGACCTGCTTAACCCACGCGACAGCTACCTGGCAGAGATCTCAACACGCCTCTATCGGCGCGTTCCGCTGGATCGCCCGCTCCACCTTCCTGTGAATGCAGTTCTGCCTGGCCGGCGCAACAACCCGCCCGATCCAGCCGCTGGCATCCGCTCGCTCGCGGTCTACAACCCGATCCACTACATGGAGCTGCCGGAAGCGTTCATGGAGTTCATCTGTAGCATGACCGGCAAGTCACCATCGACCACCGGCGCAGGCTCTGAAGGGGCGCTCACCAAGGGGCCGTTTAACGCGCTTCCGCCGATCCTCGACCTGAACAACTCGCTGGTCTCGTACCTGTTGACCGGCTACAGCGTCTTCATCACGTCGGCCGGTTACGTGGGCCCGCGGCACCGCGTGGATCATGACATCAGCCTGCTCGTACCAGAGGTCTGGTGCCGGATGTCGGTACAGGAGCGCGATCCAGAGTTCCTCATCCGCAACAGCTACCTGGAGAAGTGTGAGGATTTCGAATACGAGGGTCGCAAGGTGCTGACGAGTCGGCTCGGTTACCGCATCACCCGGCGGTTCGTTAAGACCTATTTCGGGCGCATCTTCAGCCACCCGCACATGGTCTTCACGGAGGAGATGCTGCGGCCCGAGAAGCAGGACCTTGCCGAGATCGTCGATGGCATGGACAACATCGTCGAGACGCAGAAGCGCGTGGCCCAGCTCTACTTCGAGGATGGCTCGATCGAGTGGGCATGCCCGGCCCTGAAGGCGCTCCTCCACATCATGGTCGATGATCAATTCGAGGGCAAGGAGCTGAGCCACCCGGAAATTCGCGTGCTCTTTACGCGCGAGAACCTGCTGGCGAGCGACTGGTATCACCAGCGGCTCGCTGCCGAGCGGACGCGGGAGATTGACCTCTGGACCCGCCATATATCCTATCTGGCGAACTTCGGAAACCGACCGGGCTACGAAGAGGAGGCGGAGAGGCTCGGGATCAATGGCCGGCTGGAGTATGCGCAAAAGCGGCTCACGGCGGCGCAGGCCCCTGTGGGAAACGCGGAGATGCTCGCAGCCATCAGTTGAGGCCGCGCTCCATGGCGACCCGGGCCGCCTCCGTGCGGTTCGAGACGCCCAGCTTGCTAAAGAGATTCGCCGTATGATACTCGACCGTCTTTGCCGAGACGAAGAGCGCTGCGGCGATCTCTTTATTTCGAGTGCCGCGAGCCAGCATCCGAAGAATCTCCACCTCCCTCTCGTTGAGGGGGACGGCGTCGGAAGCGGGGGCCTTCGTGGGAGATCCATCGGTCAGGGCAACGAGCCGATTGGCCATCTCCGCGGAGAAGAGCGTCTCGCCCCGGTATGCCGCCCGAACCGCCTCCATCAGCTGATGCGGCTCGGTATCCTTTAGAAGGTACCCGCGCGCGCCAGAGGTCATCGCCTCCCGGAGCGATTCTCCGGTCTCCATCGAGGTGAGGATTACGACCGGCAGCTCGGGCAGCTCGCTCCGTATGGCCCGCAATCCCTCTATTCCCCCTACGCCGGGCATCTGAAGGTCCATCAGGACCACGTCGGGCGCGAGCCGGCGAGCCTGATCCAGGGCACTCGCGCCGTCGCTCGCCTCCCCTGCCACCTGGATATCGCCGCTCGTTTCGAGCAGTCCGCGAATCCCCTGCCGCGCCACCGCGTGATCGTCTACCACGAGAACGCGAATCGGTCGTCCTCCAGCCTGCGCTGCCGCGGCGGAGCGTGACTCCGCGCGGGGCTGCGCTGCGGCCTGTGGACGGGGCGGCAAAATGGAGGAGAGCCGGTACGGGAGTAGCGCGCGCAGCCGCGTGCCCCAGCCCGGAGTGCTCTCGATGGCGAGGTCGCCGTCGAGCAGCCGCGCTCGCTCGCGCATCCCAAACAGCCCGTAGCCGCCGTCCATGTCGCTCGCTGCCACGGAGTCTACATCGAAGCCTACTCCGTCGTCCTCCACCAGCAGAGTGACCGACTCCGCCTGGAACTGAATCCCGACACGAACGCGATGGGCACTGGCGTACTTCCGTGCGTTGGTGAGCGCCTCCTGTGCGATGCGAAGAAGGGCGGCGCACTGCTCCGGAAGCAGGGGCTGCTCTTCACCGGTGAGAATAAATTGCGTGGGCAGCCCCGTCTCGCTCTCGAAAAGGTGCACGGCGTCCGAGATAGCCTGCACCGGCGACTGCTCCTCCAGCGCTGCTGGCCCTATCCCCTGCACGGCACGGCGGGTGTCCTCGAGCGCCTGCTTCGCCTGCACCCGCACCATGCCCATCAGCTCCCGCGCCGTGGGGAGGTCACCCTGCTCCAGCAGGGACTGCGCGGTCTCGGCCTGAAGCACCACGGCTGCGAGGGTCTGCGCAACTGTATCGTGCATCTCGCGTGCAAGACGGTTGCGCTCGCCGATGATCGCAACCTCGCGGTGCTCCTCCATCTGTCGGGTCATGGCCACGGCGATCGCCGCAAGGTCGGCGAAGCTCTGGAAGAGAGTGAGCTCGGAAGGGCTGAACTGGCGGTCCGGAGCGGTGTAGAGCGCCAGAGCGCCGGTCGGCTCCCCCTTCCGCTGAAGGGCGGTGATGAGGACTGCCTCGATGGCTTCGTCTCGAAAGAGCGCCCTCATCTCTGCTGGCAGTGTCGGCTCCCCCTGCACAGTGCGCGCATGGATGGGCAGGCCAGAGGCGAGCGCGCGCCCAAGCAGGGGATTGGGGCCACGCAGGGTTGCCGTCGCTTCCGCATAGCTCTGTGAAACGGACTGGAAGGCAATGGCGGAGAAGTGATCCCCGGCATCGCGCACGAAGAGCGCGGCGCGGGGTTCCCTCAGCCGCTCGGTAACGGCGCGAAGTATCTCCTGACCGATGTCGGCGAGGGGCTGCGCTTCCAGAATATCCGCAGCGAGCCGGCGGCTCGAAGCGCGGAGGCTCACCTCGTCCAGGTATGCATGGGCTACTCGCTGCCACTCCGTCAGGAGCGCGCCCCGCGCGGCAACCCCCGCCGCCTCGCTCTGCCAGGCGGGCGACCTGGGCGCGGCCTCCGGCCGAACCTGGCCCACCAGCAGCGCCAGCACACGCGCCCCGCGCGTGAGAGGCACGATAGCGATCTCGCCGCGAAAATGGCGGGCTAGTTCCGGGGGAAGGGTTGGGCGAGTGAGAACGCTCACCTCCAATGTCTGCAGGGCGCGATCGGCCGCAGCAAAATCGGAGACGGACCACTGCCACTGCGGGAGCAGCGGATCTTCGAAACCCACCCCGGCCGAGGCACGGAGCAGGCGTCCCTGAGGGATGAAGGTGAGGACGATCAGACGCTCGCATCGCAGGGAGACCGCCGCCTCTTCAAGGAAACGGCGCACGGCGACGGCGATCTCCTCACGGCTGGAAGGAATCCCCACCACCTCGGGCATCTGCGATTCGCGCTGGTTCATGGGTGTCGCGGCTCGCTTTCTCGTCGCGCGGATCTCAAATGGCGGCATCTCCAATCACCGCTCCGCGCATTATGATTGCACGGCTGGGGTCATCCGGCACGGGCCGAGCTCCGGCGGCCAGCAGCTCCGGGCCACCAGTCGAGCTCGACAGGACGAAGACCGGCCGGCCGCCGCGCAGGGCTCGGAGGCACTCCGCGTGCATCGCGCCGTCAGGCCGAACGTGGAGCGCCACCACGATATCGGCCAGGTCGAAAATAATGCGGTCGCGCCGGCGGTTGTTTGCGCCGGTACCGTGGTCGTCGAGGCGGAAGGGTGAGAGCGCCAGATCGCGCGATACGTTGAACTCGGTCTCGCGAATGCGCGCCGCCGAGAAGGGTGGGCGGTCGAAACCGGGGCCGAGCGCCTCGCGTAGCCCGCGATCGAAGACGTAGATTGTGGGTCGATTGAGGCGCTGTGCGGCGAGAGCGGCGCGCTGGTAAGCGGAGCGGTCGTGCCCGGTCACCGGAATGCCACCCTCGCCGGAGAGTTCTGAGGCGAGCTCGTCGAGCGTCCGCAGTGCGGCAGCTGGCGCGCCGTTGGAGCAGGCGAGCGTAAAGGTGAAGCTGCCCGGCTCGCGCTTCAGCATGCTGAGGGCGCCGAGCGCAAAGAGCAGCGGCGGAGGAGGGTCGCCATGCGCGCTGAGGCGCTCCGGGTACGTGGCGCTCGCGAGTGAGAGGAGCTCAAGGCGATGGGCCCGCAGAAGTCTGCTCGCCTCGGCGCTCCACTCAAGAAGCCCTGGGAGGCCTTCGGCGAGAGCGAGGGCCGCACGCTCGTCAAGACCGAAGCGCGTCTGCCATCCAGCCATCCCGAGCGCCAGGTATGCGTCCGGGCTGAGCCGCTCGCGCGCCATCCTCCGCAGGATCTCCGTCAGCGTCTTCTCCCCGACGTGCGGAAGACTCTGGAGAAGCAGCAGAAACTGCGTAGCGCCAACAGCCGCTGTGCGATCCCGCCCCACGGAGAGATCCCCTTTCGCGCCGTTTAGAATCCGATTGCTTTCAGCACCGCCTCGCGCGTAGCAGCAAGCGACGTGGGCGCATGAGTCGCCTGGCGCACGGCGGTATCGGGGTCCTTTAGACCGTGCCCGGTGAGCGTAATGACGATACTGGCCGGCTCCGCGAAGAAGCCGCGTGCCGCGAGCTTTCGAAGTCCTGCGATCGGCGCGGTAGAGGCCGGCTCCGCAAAGAGGCCCTCGCGCGCGGCGAGAAGTGAATAGGCCGCCAGAATCTCGTCATCGGTGACGCTCTCAATGAGTCCACCGGATTCATCGCGCGCTGCGATTGCCGCGTCCCAGCTTGCCGGGTTGCCTATGCGAATGGCGGTCGCAACGGTCTCGGGCTTCGCCACCGGCGCGCCATTCACCAGGGGCGCTGCGCCCGCAGCCTGGAAGCCGAGCATCTTCGGCAGGCGCTTTGACTTGCCGAGCTTGTTGTACTCGCGATAGCCCCGCCAGTAGGCGGTAATGTTGCCCGCGTTGCCGACGGGCAGGGCATGGTAATCCGGTGCATCGCCGAGGGCGTCCACAATCTCAAACGCGGCCGTCTTCTGCCCCTCAATGCGATACGGGTTGACCGAGTTTACCAGCGCGATGGGGTGTGTGGCGCAGATCTCGCGTACCAGGCAGAGCGCATCGTCGAAGTTACCCTCGATGGCGAGAACCTTCGCCCCGTGCACCAGCGCCTGGGAGAGCTTCCCGAGAGCGATCTTGCCCTCCGGGATCAGTACGCACGACGTCATGCCCGCTCGGGCGGCGTAGGCCGAGGCAGAGGCGGAGGTGTTGCCAGTCGAGGCGCACATCACCGTGGTGCGCCCCTCGGCCGCGGCCATGGAAACGGCCATGGTCATGCCCCGGTCTTTAAAGGAGCCGGTTGGGTTCAGGCCCTCATACTTGGCATAAAGTGTGAGGAACGGGCTGATTTCGGCCGCAAGGCGCGGCATCGGAATGAGCGGCGTATCTCCCTCACAGAGGGAGATGA
>JBBRJW010000108.1:0-7336 GCA_038218705.1 Chthonomonadales bacterium
ATCTCCTTGCCTGGAACAGCGGCGGCGCTTGCGGGCAGCCTGGCAGTTACGCTGGTTGGACGCGTGGTCTGGCGGCTCGACGCCCCGGAGATGGTACTGGTCGCCTGGTCCGGATTCCTGGGCAGCCTCTTCGACAGCGTCCTCGGAGCGTCCGCCCAGCGCTGCTTTGCCGACAACAAGACGGGCGAGCCTACCGATTGGCCGCTCTCAAATGGCCTGCCCAACCGGATCCTCCGCGGCTTCCCCTGGATGACCAACGATGCCGTGAATTTCGTCTCCTGCCTCGGCGCCGTCCTCCTGGCGTGGGCCACTTTTCGTTATGGCATTGCCCCCTACCGGTAGGATGCGAACCATCCCTCCCGATTGCTTTTTGCGGCAAATTGATTTCGGGGAGGAAGGGTCCTCATGGAAACCGAACCTACCCCTGCTGATGCACCGGCCCAAACGCTCCAGTCTCGGAGATAAGGAGTGTGGCCGAGATGCGCCGGCGGGCCGATAATCGGCCGTCACTTGGTCTAACAGGAGGACGAAAAGCCACTCATGGCAATCAACGGAAAAGTCCGCGTCGGTCTCATCGGCTGCGGCGGAATCTCGGGCGCACACCTGCCCAACCTTGCCAAGTTCGAGGACGTAGAGCTCACAGCATTTTGCGACATCGTGGTGGAGCGCGCAGAGAAGCGCAATGCCGAGTTCGCAAAGGGCGCCGGAAAGGTCTTTAACAACGCCGAAAAAATGATCGCTGAAACCGAGCTCGACGCGGCCTACATCCTGATTCCGACGTACGCCCACGGTGCGCCGGAGCGCGCATGCATCGCGGCGAAGGTGCCATTCCTCGTCGAGAAGCCCCTCCACATCGACGCGGAAGACCTGATCAAGCTGGATGGCGAGATCAAGGCGAGCGGCATTCTGGCAGTGGCGGGTTTCATGAATCGCTATCGGAAGTCGGTCAATCGAGCACGTGAAGTGCTGCAGGCCGATCCCGCGATCCTTCTGGATGGGGCATGGATTAGCGGCGCGCCTCGCCGACGGGACGGCGATTACTTCGCGAATAACCCGATCGGGCAGTGGTGGCCCATCAAAGAGAAGAGCGGCGGCCAGTTTGTGGAGCAGGTCATCCATACCACCGACCTGGCGCGCTACCTTGGCGGCGAGGTCGTAGAGGTGTTCGCGCACGCAGCACGCGGCTTCAACCAGAAGCTCAGCAACCTCGTTCAGAACTATACGAACGATGATGCGATGGTGGTCTCCCTTAAGTTCGAGAGCGGCGCGGTCGGTAACCTGATGGCGAGCTGCTCGACGGGAGCCGGCGGCGGCGTCTTCCTGAACGTATGGTCGTCCAAGCACGCGGCCAAGTTCACCGATTGGGACCATCACCTCAAGCTCTACACCGAGGGCGAGTCCACGGCCGAAGAGATCAAGGGCAACGGCGAGCTGGCCGAGGGGGATACCATCTTCACGCTCGAGGACCGGGCCTTCATGGACGCGGTCAAGACGGGCGACCGCTCCGGTATCAAGTCGCTCCACACCGATGCCGTTCGCACGACCCTCGTTTCGCTCGCGGCCAACGAAAGCGCAGCGACCGGTCAGGCGATCAAGGTTCGCTACTCCTGATCACTTCCCAGTTCGACCGTTAAGAAATAAGGCCCTTCCCGGATCTCCGGGAGGGGCCTTATTTCAATCTCAACCAGGGTCTGTTTGTATCAGGCGCGGCGAGCGCGGCGGCGAGCGAGCAGCCCTGCTCCGGCGAGAGATGCTGAAAGAAGTGCCGTCACCGCACCGGGCTCTGGCGTAACCTGCGTGGCGAGTGACACGTTCCACGTACCGGTTCCCTGGGGACCGGAGCGGTTAAATGCGCTCAGGAATCCGGCGCTGGGAGCGCCGAACACGGCCTGCGTGACGCCGATGAGGGAGGTCGTATAGTTGTTTCCGCCCAGGGGCGCGAACTTCAGGCCCCACGTAAAATCCCCGAGTACGGATGCCTGGTAAGTGCCCGTCTGTAGGTTGCCCGGAATAGAGCTCACTCCAACGAGAGCCGTCTCGAAGGTGATGTTGCCTGCCTGGTTTGCGAGCAGGGCGGTGAGCCCACTCTGCCCCCCAAAGACGCCAAACGGAATGCTCGGTGTGTCGTAAAACTGATGATGCACTGCACTGCCATCAATAAAGAAGTTGGCGGGCTGTGTGCTTCCTGCGGTCGGGGTGATTGTGGAGTACCAGGGCGTAGTATCGCCGCTGAGGCCTGTAGAGCCATCCGCGTACTTGTATCCGTTTTGTGGCGGGTCCGGGAATGTTCCCGTGAGAAACGCGCCTACGTTGCCAATATCGTTTCGCGTGAAGATCTTCTGCTGATTGCCGGATGCAAGGTTGAATGTTACCGTCTGCATGTAGGTGAGGCCAGCAGCGTAGGTGGTGTGCACATAAGATGCTGCAGCCGCGTCTCCCGTAAAGGCGAAGTCTCCGGAGATATTCGCTCCGGCGGCGCCCGCGTTGGTAGTGGAGAAGTAATTACCAACAGCGAGTGTACCGAGGGCGTGTCCGCCATCCGTAATCACAAGCGATTGCGCGTACGATCGCCCTGCGATCGCAAGGGCCGCCCATCCGATGAGCAGCGCTGGTACAACAGAACGCGTCGATAGCCGACGAAACCCAGGAGACGCCAATTGTAGCTCGCTTTCCTATGCGCCCTGATGGGCCGTTGACAGGTGGGATCAATCCCCGGGATGTGTCGATCTGCTTGCTCCACCCCTGCGCGAGGTGAATCATCAGTCTCACGATTATACCCGTCCGGTATTGAGTAACGGCAAATGGAGACTGGCAATTATGCGGGTTTTGCATAACTCGCTGCTGCGCGATATGTTAGGGCTGGGCCCGGCGCCGGGCGCAGGGCTTCCAGCAGCCCGGCGCGAGCGAGGCCCTCTCCGGCATCCGGAGAGGGCCTCGGTTGAATGGGCGATGCGGGCAGCGTTACCGGCGCGAGCCCGCTCCCCGGTTGGTGAGCGGCAGCCGCTTCAGACGCACGTTCGCGAGTGCGCTCGCCTGCCGGCTCGCCTGCGCGAGAGCAGGCCCGCGCCTGCGAGGCCTGCAGCAAGAAGCTGGCAGGCCGCACCGGGCTCCGGCGTGAATGCCACATTCCATGTGGCAACGCCCTGTGGCCCTCCCCGGTTGAACGCGCTGACAAATGCGGCGCTCGGCCCCGCGGTGACGGTAGGAGCCGCCCCGCCCAGCAGCGTGGTGTTGTAGGTGTTCGGCCCGGTATTGGCGAAGTTCAAGCCCCAGGTGAAATCGCTCAGAACGGTGGCGTTGTAGGTGCCTGTTACGAGATTGGCGGGGACTGCGCTTACTCCCACAAGCGCCGCCTCAAACGTGATCGTTCCATTCTGATTGGCGAGCAGGGCGGTGAGCCCACTCTGGCCACCGAACACTCCAAACGGGATGCTTGGCGTATCCATGAACTGGTGTGGGGTCGCGCCATCAAGAAACGAATTCGGGGGCTGTACGGCTCCGGCGGTCGGAGTAATCGTGGAGTACCAGGGCGTATTGTCGCCCACAAGTCCCGTCGTGCCGTCTGCATACCGGTAGCCGTTCTGCGGCGGGTCCGGGAATGTCCCCGTTAGCGGCGTGCCCACGTTACCGGCATCGTTTCGCGTGAAGATGAGCTGCTGATTCCCGGATGCAAAGTTAAAGGTCACCGTTTGCATGTAGGTGAGGCCCTGCGGGAAGAGCGCTTGCATCACGCTCTGAGTGGCAGGGTTGGCAGACGCAGTGAAGTCGCCAGTGATCTTGACGCCTGCGTTTGCCGCGTTGGTAGTATTGGTGTACGTGCCAATGTTGAGGTTGCCCAGATTGATTCCGCCAGAGACAACGGCCTGTGCAGACGATGGCCGGACGGCGGCCAGAAGCAGCAGGGCAGTAACCGGGAGGAGAAGGCGGCGGGAGCGCAGGGGCGCAACAGGGCCGCGGAGAGACCACACAGCAGCAGCGATCGACATCGGACGACCCTCCTTTTCGGACACAGTTCGGCTGTGGCCGATCATCAGGAACGCGCGAACAGAGGAAGGGGAGTGGGGCTCGTTGGCCCCAGGAGCCTTATGTGTAACCAGTCAGCCGGTCACACGACAGTATATCACGCGCGTATCATCCAGCGCAATACAAATTTGCAGAAGTTATAGGTCTCAAAAGCGGGATTTATAACGGCTGCTTCAAGGGATGTGACGACAGCGCCGTCAGCAGACGCCTGGCGCGCGCGGGTGGCTGGCATGTGGATGGGCCAGCAGATCAACGTCCCGGAGAGCCTGAACCAGCAGTTCCTGCTCCGGGTGCGACATCGGTAAGAACTCGCAGGCAATTTGAACGCCGATTCCGCCTCTCGTCGCGATTCGCCGCACCGACTTCACCGATGCGTGGAGGGGAAGCTCACGAAGCGAGGCAATTGGAAGCCGAATGATCGCGGTGGAGCCAACTGTATAGTTGGATTCGAGGTCCGCTGCCGCGATAGGTCCGAGTGCTGCGCCAACAATGGCGGAAAACCCGTTTCCTGACATGTCGTCGACCATTGCGCTGCGCGGAGCAACCGCGTTTACCGATCCGATGATCGCCAGTGAAGCCGGAACACCAAGCGGAGTCCGAAAGAAGCGCCGGCGCTGGACGCGCGCAAGCCAGAGTGGGCGTCGGACGATGAGAAGGAGCCGGCCGGGATTCGTGAGGTCGACTCGGAGCACCCTGCCATCGAACCGGTACGATCCTGTATCCGACACAAAGCGTATGCTGAGGGGCACGCCATGCCGTGCAACTTGAAGCGTCTCGTCGGGGAGGCGTACCGACGATTCGATGCAGAGTGTAAGCGTTCGAGCGCTCATGCCACAGACAGCTGCGCCGATTGCGGTCTGCGATCTCCCTGAAGCGGCCTCGCGCGCCGGTCCCTCAATCTGCACCCTGATACCCACATGAAGCCGCGAGTTGGTGAGCTCCAGCTCGTCTTCACCCATCGCGTTCGCGGCGCGCCATCTCGCAAACAGGGCTCGCGTGCCGCAAGACCCGAGAAACAGGAGAGCGCCCGTCGTAAGCGATACCGCCCAGAAGTGCATCCCCAGATTCAATGCCGCCTCCTGCTGCGTGGGTCTGAGCAGCATGTCTAGACCGCGAGCGACTATTTGCCCGCGGTCGTATCGAGCGAGGAGCGAACGGCCGTCATCCGCTTCTGCGCGGTCTCAATCTCACGCATCGCCTCGAGCCGCGCATCCTTCATCGCCTGAATTGTCGCGTCGTCGCCGCCCAGCGCATAGCTCCGGAGCAGGCTGATGGCCTGCAGCATCAGTGCTCCGCTCTGCTGAAAGTGAATGTGGGTTGCATCCTGGCCCGCAGCGACAGGGAGCTTGTCGAGGTAGTCTGTGAGCGCCTCGCCACGCACTTTCAGATCGGAGCATACGCGCACCAGGTCGTTCACGCTCACCTTGCCCTGAAGCCGTGCGCTGAAGTTGCCATTCATCTCATCGATCGTGTCGCGTAATCGTTTGCCGACCAGCGTCATCAACACAGGGTAATCTGCGGCATAATCCTGCGAGCCGGTCGCCACGGCGAGCTCCCTGGCTAACTTCGCTTCGGCGAGACTGGCTCCGTACCGGGCCGGGTCTGCTGCCGCGCGCTCCAGCATCGCCAGTGCCAGCCGGCGATGCGGCAGCGCGAGCTTAGGATCGGTCTTTGCGGCAGCCTCATAGGCCGCAGCGGAATCCGCGAACTGATTATCGAGCCGAAGCGCATCGCCCAGAGCAACCTGGGTACGGGTGTCCTGCGGCGTTCGGACGAGGACATCTCGATAGGCCTTCTCGGCGCCCTGGACATTTCCTTGAGCCAACAGCAAGCCGCCGTATACCCGAAGCAGGTCGGGGTCGTCGGGCACCAGGGAGAGGGCCCGGACGACCTCGGCAGCGGCGGCATCCGGCATCTGCCGATCCTGGTAGGCCTGGGCCAGCGCTGCCCGGAGCCCGGCATCCCGCGGATGATCATTAATTGCGCGCCGCAGAAACACAATCTGGCTTGCGGTGTCGCCGGCATCGTGGAAGTGAGCCGCGAGCGTGGAGTAGTCGGGCGCGGGCGCAGGGGCGGCGAGAACCGGGGTGGTGTGAGGCGCCTCCGCCGGAGGGCCCGCGGGAAGAAGCGCCGCGTTTGCGGGTGTCGGTCCCTTTCCCCTGGGCTTCGAACCGGTTTTGCCTGGCCCGTGCTCGACCACGGTCGATCCGGGCTCGGCATCGGGACGCCGCTGAGGGGCAGGTCCCTCGGTGGTCAGTCGCGAGGGTGAGGATGACTGGGCAGCCTCCGTCGTATTGGCCGGCGAGGAGGTGGAGGCCTCTGAGCCAGCCGTAGGCGCGGGCTGAACCGGGGCCGCGGGCCCTGCGGCCTTCTTCCCCTTCGGCGGCTTCGCGGGCTCGTTGGGGGCGAGCACGAGCGTATGCTCTTTGATATGCATATCCGCCCCGAGGTGCGAAGGGATTCCCAGGCGCTGCGCGACCATATCAGCCGTTAGCGCCACAACTTCAGCCTGCTTCAGCCGATGCTTGTTGAAAACAGCGTCCACACTCATCAGATCCGAGACGCTTACACGCCAGTCCTGCTGTCCCATGCTCTCTTCGAGTCGGATATCGGCCTTCATACCGCTCGGGCTGTAGGTAGCGGTGAGGATCAGCAGCGTGTGCGCGCCAATCGCATGTGCCACGCGTTCCAGTGCCTCCGGCTTCAGCGGCTCCTCGAGATCCGACACGGCAATCGAATGTTCGAGAATCGCGCGCTTCACCAGCGGGTTGGTGGGGCTGTAGAGCACGCCCTGGAACCGCCCGGACTCACGCAGCACGCCGCGCAGCGCGTCTTGCAGCCCGATCACCGGATCGTCGCGGCGGGGCGCTTCCTTTGCAGGCCGTTTCACAACCAGAAGCAGCATAGGCAGCTCGGGGGCTTCGGAGGGCGGCTCGGGCGCGCTCGTGCCGGATGATCCGGGCGCAGTCTGCTCCGTGCGCGCTCCGTCAGAAGCCGAGACCGGGCGAGCCGCGCAGGCGAGCGTCGCGAGCAGTGCGCAGCCCATCAAAACCGGTCGCCAGTTCGTGCCGCGCGTCAGTTGGGTCCGATCGCCGATCGGGTGGCAGGCTATTCGCTGTCGCATAGTTTGATCCCGTACTCGCAGACCTTGACGCCTCGCCTGGCCAGCTCAACCTGCCGGCCTGCCTGAATCAGCTTGTTGTACTCGTCCAGCGCACGTGTATAATTCGCGCGAGCGTTAGATCGGTCCTTGTCCTGACGGTAGCAGATAGCAAGCTGCTGATAGACGTACGCAGTGCGGTCTCCAGCTGAC